>DPRZ01000276.1 GCA_003538525.1 Neisseriales bacterium | reverse complement strand
GGTGATGAATCAGCATTATTTTCGGGAGATTTATTCCGGATGTACTCGCGTTATGCCGAACGGATGGGCTGGCAAGTAGAAGTTGTGTCTGAAACTGCATCAGATATGGGTGGCTACAAAGAAATTATTGCCCGAATTATTGGGGCTGGTGTTTATTCGCGCCTTAAATTTGAATCGGGTGCACATCGTGTGCAACGGGTTCCAACTACCGAATCACAAGGGCGTGTGCATACTTCAGCGTGTACGGTGGCAATTATGCCTGAAGCCGATGAAGTTGCTGAAGTTGCAATTAGTCCAGCCGATTTGCGCATTGATACTTACCGCGCATCAGGTGCAGGTGGGCAGCACGTTAATAAGACCGATTCGGCAATTCGTGTAACCCATTTACCAACTGGAATTGTAGTTGAATGTCAAGATGATCGCTCGCAACACAAAAATAAAGCCCGGGCACTCTCGTTGTTAGCGACGCGGATTAAAGATGCACAATTACGCGAACAGCAAGCCAAAGAAGCGGCACAACGTAAGAGCTTAGTTGGTTCAGGCGATCGTTCGGAGCGAATTCGCACCTATAATTTTCCACAAGGACGGATGACCGATCATCGGATTAATTTAACTTTGTATAAATTAGATTACATCATGGATGGCGATCTAGATGAGATGTGCAATACCTTAATTTCTGAGCATCAAGCCGAATTGTTGGCGAGTATGGGTGATCGTTAGAATGAATCCAAGTCGACAAATTGTAGCTTATTTTGATTTTGATGGAACTATTTCGCGCAAAGATACGCTAGTGCCATTTTTGGTGTTTGTTGTTGGCAAGCTCAGATTTACGCTAGCGCTGCCAAAATTAATCCCCATTGTCATCCGTTATTGCTTAGGAATGATTAATAATGAAGCCGCCAAACAGGCGACTTTAACTGTGCTGTTAAAAGGGTATTCAAAGCGTCAAGTTGAACATAAAGCTAAACAATTTGCGTTAACCCATCTAAATAAATATATTAATCCCGTGGCTTATGCGAAGATCGAATGGCATCGTGAACACGGGCATAATTTGTTTTTGGTGAGTGCTAATCTGGGAATTTATTTACGCCATTGGGCTAATTTACATAAATTAGATCAGGTGATTGCAACAGAATTAGAAATTGATGCGCAACAGTGTTTAACTGGACGTTTATTAACCCATAATTGCTATGGCAAACAAAAAGTTGAACGAATCCAAGATTTTCTGACTAAAAATAAACTTAATTTTAATTATGCTTATGCCTATGGTAATTCGGCGGGTGACTTTGAAATGCTTGAATATGCCGATGAACCTTATTATGTATCCGGTGAAATGATTGAGGCATGGGAGGGGCGTAATGGCTAGAGTTGATGAAATCGAATTACTAGAAACTGGTATCAAACAACTGAATTTGGAGTGCTCTCAGGCTCAACTCGAGCAGTTATTAGATTATAAAGCGCTATTAATTAAGTGGAATAAAGTTTATAGTTTGACCGCAATTACTAAATCACTGGATATTTTAACCCATCATTTACTCGATGGCTTAAGTATTGTTGCGCATTTTCCAAATAACGGCGCATTGCTAGATGTTGGTAGCGGGATGGGTGTACCTGGTATAATTTTGGCAATTATGCGTCCTGAACAAGCAGTGGTCGTAATTGATAGTAATGCTAAAAAATGTGCATTTTTATTGCAGGCTAAAATTGAGCTGCAATTAAGTAATTTACAAGTAATTAGTCAGCGAGTTGAAGATTATCAGCCTGAGCAAAAATTTCAAATAATCACGTCACGTGCCTTTGCTGATTTGGGCTTGTTTGCCCAGTTAACTAGTCATCTATTGGCTCCAGATGGTTATTATTTGGCAATGAAAGGTGAACAAGGTGAAGCAGAATTGACTAAATTAACTAATTGGCAGGGACAAGTAATTGAATTAAGCGTGCCAAATTTGGCAGCGCAACGTTTCTTAATAAAGATCACTCATAAATGAAAAATATAATTGTTATTGTAAATCAAAAGGGTGGTGTTGGTAAAACTACTACCGTGTTAAATTTGGCAACTGCATTAGTTCAGCAAAATCGTAAAAAAGTTTTAGTCGTTGATATTGACCCGCAAGGAAATGCGACAACTGGGGCTGGTATTGAAAAAAATGGCCTTAAATATTCGGTCTATGATGTGCTCATTAATAATCTGGCAGTGACAGATGCAATTGTTAAGTCACCAAGCTGTAAATTTGATATTTTACCTTCAAACCGTAATTTAGCTGGTGCTGAAATTGAACTGGTTGATTTCAAAAAACGTGAATTTAAGCTGAAAAAAGCCTTAGCTGAGGTTAGTGCAAATTATGATGTGATTTTAATTGATTGTCCGCCATCTTTGAGTTTGTTAACTCTAAATGCCTTAAGTGCGGCAAATTATATTTTAGTCCCGATTCAATGTGAATACTATGCACTTGAAGGACTTACCGATTTGTTGAATACGGTTCGTTTGATGCAATCTAAACTTAACCCTGAATTAGAGTTTTTGGGGATTTTGCGTACTATGTATGATAAACGCAATAATTTGGCAATTCAAGTTTCTGCGCAATTAGTTGAACATTTTAATGAGCAAGTCTTTTATGTGTCGATTCCACGCGCAGTGCGCTTGGCTGAAGCTCCAAGCCACGGTTCTACGGCTGTTGCGATTGATCCAGAATCAGCTGGTGCGCAATCATATTTACGCTTAGCTCGTGAATTATTGAAGCGACTCAAAGAAGCCGAATAATTCGTCAAAAATTAATAATTAAGTTTTAAGATGGTGGTTAGTTTAAATGACAAAGCTAAAAGGTTTAGGCAAGGGACTTGATGCGTTATTAGCGGCATCAAATGTTAATTTGACCAATAAAGATACGAGCGTAGTTAGCGATAAAAAACACGTCGAAGTTAATCAGTTACATCAGTTGTCAATTAGCCGCATTCAAGCGGGTAAATATCAACCACGGCGGGTTTTTGCTGAGGTTGAACTTGAGGAATTGGCTAATTCAATTCGCCAAAACGGCGTGATTCAACCCGTGGTGGTGCGTCAAATTGCTAAAGAGCGTTATGAATTAATTGCAGGTGAACGGCGTTGGCGCGCTAGCCAATTAGCTGGGTTGCAGCAGATTCCTGCGGTTATTCGTGAATTTACCGACCAAGAAGCCTTAGCCGTTTCGTTGATTGAAAATATTCAACGCCAAGATTTAAATATTGTTGAGGAAGCCGAAGGCTATCGGCGCTTGATTGATGAATTTGGGCTGACTCATGAGGCTTTAGCTCAGGTAACTGGTAAATCCCGCAGCAATGTGAGCAATACCTTGCGTTTGTTAAATTTATGTTGTGAAGTTTTGGACTTGCTGCTGGATCGCAAATTAGACATGGGGCATGCGCGTGCCTTATTACCGTTATCTGAAGAGAAACAGTTAGTTTTAGCCGAAGAAATTATGCTTAAAAAACTAACTACTGCCGAAGTTGAAAATCGAGTTGCGCGAATTTTGCACGCACAAAAATATGGTGATGAAGTGCCCTTGAAGAAAGATCGTAAAGATCCTGATGTTGCTCAGCTTGAAGATACACTGGCGGATAAATTGGGAATGATGGTTGGAATTAAACACAGTCGTTCTGGCGGGCATGGCAAGATTACGATTAGCTATAGCTCACTGGATGAATTAGATGGATTTTTAGAGCGTTTAAATTAGATTTTAATTTTATATGAATTCTTGAAGGAGAATGAAAATGATTAACCCACAACCGAAAGCAATTATTTTTGATATAGGAAATGTTGTTTTGGAATGGCAACCAGAGCATGTTTTACAAAGCGTCTTTAGTGTTTCGAATATGCCAATGATGATGGAACAAACCTTTTTATCTCCAGAGTGGAGCGCTTATGATCAAGGTTTAATTTCGACTAAGGATTTAAAAGAGCAATTGGCAGATAAATTGGAGTGTTCAAATACTGCAATGGAAGCCTTGTTGCAAAATGTGGTGATTGCATTGCGTCCAATTCCTGAAATGATTGAACTTTTAACCAAATTAAAAGCCTTGGGTTATCCAATTTATGCTTTAACCAATATGCCAAGTGATATTTTCCGTAGTTTACTTGAAGAGCATCTGTTTTGGAAACTTTTCGATGATATCGTAGTTTCATCGCATATCAAATTAGCTAAGCCAGACCCGAAAATTTTTGAATTTATCTTAGCTAAACATCAACTTAAAGCTGCAGAGTGCATCTTTTTAGATGATAGTAAGGCTAATGTTACGAGTGCTAAGGCGCTAGGATTTACGACGATTAAAGTAATTAATTTTCAACAAGCGATTGATGATTTGAGCGAGTTGTTGGATATTGAAATTGTGAGCACTAAGTATTTGGCAGATTAAATTAAAGCTTTGCATTGAGAATAAGCCTAATATTTAGTCAAATCACACTG
>DPRZ01000209.1 GCA_003538525.1 Neisseriales bacterium | reverse complement strand
AGTTTCTTTGCCAATAAATTAGCCGAAGATCCAATTACACCAATTCATATGATGCTAGCAAGCTTGCATGAATTACCTGTTTATTTGGCTTTATCGGGTATTCTCTTGGCCTTTATTGCGCATAAATCACCGCGTTTTGTAGTGATCGTTAAATCGATCTTTAAACCAGTAATTTATGTGATGGAACGTAAATACTTTATGGATGATTTGTTTATCAATGTATTCGCACCTTTAGCGCGTGGCATTGGTAAGGTATTGTGGAAAGTTGGCGATATCTTCTTAATTGATGGTTTGCTAGTTAATGGTTCAGCACGGGTGGTGGCGGTATTTGCCAAAATCTTTAGACGTGCGCAAACTGGTTATGTTAACAGTGCGGCTACCTATATGGTATTAGGTATTTTAATCTTGTTAACATTCTGTACTGGTTTAATTTTACACTAAGGATGTGATTATAATGATGAATTATTTATTAAGTTTAACCATTTGGACGCCGATTGTTTTTGGTTTCATCACCTTAGTGTTTAACAAAAATGATTGTTTGGCACGTTATGTGGCTTTATTTGGTTCGTTGCTTGCTTTGATTTTTTCGCTGATTTTATTTCAAAGCTTTGATTCACATCAAGCTGCGATGCAATTTAGTGAAATGACGCCGTGGGTTGCGAGTTTGAATATTAATTACCATCTCGGTGTAGATGGTATTTCAATGCCATTTGTGGTTTTAAACAATTTTATTACGGTGTTAGTGGTCTTAGCTGGGTTTAAAGTAATTAAACACAAAGTTGCCCTTTATAATGCAATGTTCCTGATGATGACTGGTTTCATTAGTGGATCATTCTGTGCTTTAGATGCAATTTTATTCTATATATTCTTTGAAGCAATGTTAATTCCAATGTATTTAATCATTGGGGTGTGGGGAAGCACTAATCGCGTGTATGCTGCGATTAAGTTTTTCTTATATACTTTAATCGGTTCATTGTTAATGCTTGTGGCTTTGATTTATTTGTACACCAAAAGTAATGGTAGTTTTGAAATCTTAGATTACTATCGCTTGCCATTAACCTTAGGTGTGCAAACACTGATTTTTATTGCGTTCTTTTTGTCATTTGCGGTAAAAGTTCCAATGTGGCCATTACATACTTGGTTGCCAGATGCCCATCCTGAAGCTCCAACTGGTGGTTCGATGGTTTTGGCGGCAATTACCTTAAAAATTGGCGGTTATGGATTCCTGCGTTTTATTTTACCAATTGTGCCTGATGCTTCACGTGAATTAGCCGGCGTTATGGTCGTGTTATCACTAATCGCGATTGTGTATATTGGTTTGGTAGCGCTGGTTCAAAAAGATATGAAGAAATTAGTGGCTTATTCATCAATTTCACATATGGGTTTTGTAACGTTAGGTTGCTTCTTGTTTGTGAATGGAACACTGAATACTTGGGCGCTTGAAGGTGCAATTACGCAGATGATTTCACATGGTTTCGTATCTGCCGCAATGTTCTACTGCATTGGTGTAATGTACGATAGGGTTCATTCGCGCAACATATCCGATTACGGTGGTGTGGTCAATAAAATGCCAATTTTTGCAGCGTTCTTTATGTTGTTTGCGATGGCTAATTCAGGTTTACCTGGTACTTCAGGCTTCGTCGGTGAATTTATGGTTATCATGGGTGCGGTGCAAGCAAACTTTATTGCAGCGATTTTAGCTGGTTTAACTTTAATCATTGGTGCAGGTTATACGCTATGGATGTATAAACGAACCATTTTTGGTAATGTTACAAACACGCATGTGGCTGAAATGGATGATGTCAATAAACGCGAATTCTTGATTTTAGCGGTATTGGCGATTGCAGTAATTGTAATGGGTGTGTGTCCAGATATTTTTGTGGCAAAAATGCATACCTCAGTTGGCCAACTAATTAACCAAGTTGCGCTAAGCAAAATTTAAGCAGAGGTGAAACGATGACTTATCCAAATTTAATCCCGGTCTTGCCGGAAATATTTATGGCTATTATGATTTTGGTGTTGTTGATGGTTGATGCGTTTACGCGTGAATCACAAAAAGGTCTTAATCTAGCTATAACACTAATTACGTTAGTTGGTTGTTTTGTATTGCAACGTTATGTTGATCATGGTGTAACTCAATTAACCTTTAACAATATGTTTATTTTAGATAATTTAGCAACAGGTACTAAGTTGTTTACCTATCTATTTTCTTTTGTTACTGTGTTGTATATTAAACGCTATGTTAGTGATAAAAAATTTCAAACTGGTGAATTTTATGCGATTTTCTTATTCTCAGTCTTAGGTATGATGGTAATGATTTCAGCCGATAATATGTTAGTTTTGTATGTCGGTTTGGAATTATTCTCACTGGCTTTATATGGGCTAATTGCTTTGCAACGTGATCAGGTTAAAGCGACTGAAGCAGCCATGAAGTACTTTATTTTGGGTGCTTTAGCATCAGGTATTCTAT
This sequence comes from Neisseriales bacterium, assembly GCA_003538525.1. Taxonomy (GTDB): domain Bacteria; phylum Pseudomonadota; class Gammaproteobacteria; order Burkholderiales; family UBA11063; genus Aquella. The sequence goes on along the minus strand of DPRZ01000209.1, from coordinate 1,201 downwards.
TATATGGAATTTCATTCATTTACGGTGCAACTGGTGGTTATTTGCAGTTAGAAGATATTATTCGCGCGATGTTAACTCATGGTAGTGCTAATCAAGCGTTATTGTCTTTTGGTTTAGTTTTTATTGTGGCTGGGTTAGTCTTTAAATTAGGTTTGGTGCCATTTCATATGTGGGTACCCGATGTTTATGAAGGTTCGCCATTAGCGGTTACAACGATTATTGGTAGCTTAACCAAAATTGCGGCAGTAGTTTTCCTGATTCGCTTCTTGATTGGCGGACTGGTAATTTTGAATCCAGCTTGGTCGGTGATGTTATTGATTTTGGCGGGCTTGTCATTATTCTTTGGTAACATTATTGCTATTGCGCAAACTAATATTAAACGCCTGCTTGGTTATTCAACCATTTCGCATATGGGTTTTGTGGCTTTAGGCTTTGTAACGGTTAATGTTGCAGGGATTTCGGCAACCTTGTTTTATGTTATAACTTATTCTTTAACGGCTTTAGCTGGTTTTGGCGTTTTGACGATGCTTTCAAAAGGCGATTTTGAGTGTGAAAAACTTGAAGATTTAAAAGGTTTAAGTAAAACTCATCCAGTTTATGCGGCAATTTTGATGTTGGTAATGTTCTCGATGGCGGGTATTCCACCGTTGGTTGGTTTTTATGCTAAATTCAAAATTTTAACTGCTTTAGTTGCGAGTGGCTTTATTGCAACTGCGGTTTTTGCAGTGATCATGTCATTAATTGGAGCATTTTATTACATCCGTGTCGTTAAAATTATGTATTTTGATGAACCCGTTAAAACCCTAGAAGTTGCCGATACTTGTGTCTTAACTCGTTCTGTCTTGTTAGTAAATGCGATTTTGTTGCTTGTAATTGGTGTTTTACCAAGTACGGTTATGATGTATTGCACTCAACTAATTACAGGGTAACTGGTTTTTAAATATAGCATATTTTGATTTTTAGAATGGCGTCGGTGATAATCGGCGTCATTTTTTATTGATTTCAGTAAGTCTGTGAGCTAAGGTTCTCTAATTTCTATGTTTCATAAGATTGTGTGTTATTCGCTAAAAATTATCTAATTTAATGTTTTGGGTAGCTGATACCGCTGTTCGTTAATTAAGTAATACTATGTTTTTAGTCTGCACTTCTTGGTTTCTACTCTTGAGATTGTGTTCGTAACTGATCGTATTAAACATAGAAA
>DPRZ01000099.1 GCA_003538525.1 Neisseriales bacterium | reverse complement strand
GAAATTTCACGATAGGTATTTTGTGAGGGAACCCAAACTTCAATATCGTAAGTTTTTGCAGATCCAAAAGTAATATCGCCACCACATAATGCTACAACACGATAAGGAATTTGTAAGGCTTTAAGCACGTTCTCAGCACATTGCACCATCGTTTCTAACGCCGCAAAAGAATGCTCTGGATGAGCGATGTTCACCATTTCAACTTTATCAAATTGATGCATGCGAATCAAGCCCTTGGTATCGCGCCCATAGCTACCAGCCTCACTGCGGAAACATGGTGAATGACAAGCATATTTAAATGGTAGCTCATCTTCTTTGAAAATTTCATCGGCAGCCATATTAGTTACCGAAACCTCAGACGTTGGAATTAAATACAGATCTTCTTGATCACGTTTAGTTTTAAATAAATCGGCTTCAAATTTAGGTAATTGACCAGTTCCAAACAGTGATTTTGCATTTGCCATATACGGTGAATAAACTTCGGTATAACCATGCTCTTCAGTATGCAAGTCAAGCATGAATTGCGCTAATGAACGATGTAATTTAGCAATTTTGCCTTTTAAAAATGCAAAACGACTCCCTGCAACTTTAGCACCAGCCTCAAAATCAATCCCACGCCCCAGCGCTACTCCTAAATCAACATGATCTTTAACTTGAAAATCAAAATCACGTGGTACACCAACGCGCCGTACTTCGACATTTGAATTTTCATCCTCACCTTCAGGTACTGAAGCATCAGGTAAATTGGGTACGGTTGCCAAATAAGCATTCAGTTGACTAGAAACTTGATTAAATTCAGCCTCAGTTTGTTTTAGCTCTTCACCAAAGCCAGCAACTTCTGCCATAATTGCACTAGTATCTGCACCTTTAGATTTTAAAATACCAATTTGTTTCGAGCTAGAATTGCGCCGCGCTTGTAACTCCTCCATTTTAGTTTGCAGAATTTTACGTTGCTCATCTAAACCGATGAATAATTCTTTATCAAAATTAAACCGCTTAACTGCCAAACGTGTAACCACAGCATCAAGTTCGCTCCGAAGTAAATTAATATCTAACATGCTCGTTCCTTATCTAAAAACAAATTTTAACTCATTATTTTAACATTATTTTAATATACGGTTAATTAGCTCTGCGAAATTAACAAATAATTGTTCGTCATATTCAATCCGTATTTTGGCATACTGCCTCAACTCTTGATGATGTCCAAACATAATACTATTCGGTAATTCCTGCATTAACTCTAAATCATTATGATCATTCCCAAAGGCAAAGATATTATTTTTATCGGGTAATGGTAATTCAGATATACCACTGAATTTATTAACTTTAGCTGGCATAATATCAAAACATTTATCATAAAAATGATATTTAATAATTAATTCACGCGTTTTAATGTATTCCTCAAAATGCGTTAACCATCTATCATCTAAAATCAAAATTTTATAGCCACCATCAACTAATAAATTATCCACCTGCGTAGCTTTTTTTTGACCACTAATTCTAACAATATCCGTAAATAGCCAATGTTCAATATTAGGATGATAATAACTACCATGACCATCCAATAAATAATTAATCTTGTGGCGCTCTAAAAAATCAATCATTTCAACTAAATAATTATTCGGTAAAAAATGTTGGCTCTGAGGACTACCATCAACCATAACTAAGCCGCCACCAAACACTACGCTTGGTTGTTCGCTACACCATGCTGGCATAATTGGCACAAAATCCCGCCAGGAACGCCCAGTTGCAATAATGATTTCATGCCCTGCCGCTTTAATATCCAGTAATACGCGTTCAAAGCGCGCTTCTAAGGGTTTACCGTCATAAACAATCGTACCATCCAAATCAAAAACAAACGTTTTACGCGTATTTGGAATTATTACTAACTGCTGTTCAATAAGCTCAGGACTAAGTAACATTTAAATCCTCACTTTCTTTAGTAATATTTTGGGTCTAGGATTATAACATAGATCATGTTATAATAATGCAACCTAGCCATTAGAGGATCATATAGTGTTTACCCAAAACCACATTAAGTTTCTAGAACAAGATTTATCCCAAAAAAAAGTACTCGTTGTCGGTGATGTCATGCTTGATCGTTACTGGTTTGGCGATGTTAATCGTATTTCACCAGAAGCTCCCGTACCAATTGCCAAAATAAATAAAATTGAAGATCGTCCAGGTGGAGCTGCGAATGTTGCTCGCAATATCGCCAGCCTTGGTGGTAAAGTCACACTACTCTCGGTAGTTGGTTTAGATGAACCAGCGCAAGTATTAGAACGCCTACTTAAAGAAGAACATGTTGATGCGATACTAAAAAAAGACCAAAGCATCAGCACAATTGTAAAATTACGCGTTCTTGCCAAACATCAACAATTAATTCGAATTGATTTCGAAGAAGCCCCATCCCATGAAATTCTTGCCGAAGCCTTAGATAGCTATAGTGCAATTATTGATAACTATGACGTAGTCATCCTCTCAGACTATGGCAAAGGTGGCTTATCTCATGCCACTAAAATGATTGAAATTGCAAAAATTCACGGGAAAAAAATCTTAGTTGATCCCAAAGGTAACGACTACAGCATCTATCGACATGCAACCATGATTACGCCAAACCGCAGTGAAATGTGTGATGCTGTCGGCAGCTGGAAAAATGAACGTGAACTACAACAAAAAGCTAATCGACTAAAAGATGAATTATTTTTAGATTATTTACTAGTTACCAGAAGCGAGGATGGCATGACCTTATTTGCCGATGAAACTTACCATTATCCAACCTTTGCCCAAGAAGTTTTTGACGTATCAGGTGCTGGTGATACTGTAATTGCCACTTTGGGTCTCATGCTTGCGAATGGCGCGGACATTACTGACGCCGTTAACTTTGCTAATTTTGCCGCGGGTATCGTGGTAGCAAAACTGGGAACTGCCACGGTTAGTAAACCAGAATTAATTAATCACTTAACTCAACACCTTAACCAATAGAGGAACGAATATGCTAATCGTAGTAACTGGAGCCGCTGGATTCATCGGTTCAAACATTGTTAAAGAATTAAACCGCCGTGGGCATTATGACATCATTGCGGTAGATAATCTCACCAATGGTGAAAAATGTCGTAATTTAGCCGACTTAGATATATTAGACTTTGTCGATAAAGAGGATTTTTTACAAGCTATCTTGGATGGCGATTATGATAATCAAATTGATTATATTTTCCATCAAGGTGCCTGTTCAGCAACCGTTGAAGCCAATGGACGCTATATTATGAAAAATAATTATGAATATTCGTGTATTTTACTTGAATATGCACAAAAAAATGAAGTTCCATTTGTCTATGCTTCTTCAGCTGCGACTTATGGTGCTAGTAAAGTATTTATCGAGGATCGTGAAAATGAAGTTCCTCTAAATGCATATGGCTATTCTAAAATGTTATTTGATCAAACCGTGCGCCGCTATTTTGATGGTGGACTAAAATCTCCAATTGTAGGTTTAAAATATTTCAATGTCTATGGTCATCGTGAATTTCATAAAGGACGCATGTCATCAGTAGTATTACACAATTTTCGACAATATCAGGAACATGGTAGTGTAAAATTATTTGAGGGCTGCCAAGGCTTTGAAAATGGTGAACAATCGCGTGACTTTATTTCGATTGAAGACGTGGTGCGGGTAAATTTACATTTCTTTGATAATCACACCCAAAGTCCAGATGAAATTTCTGGAATATTTAATTGCGGAACTGGTCAAGCGCGCAGTTTCAATGATTTGGCTCTCGCTACGATTAATGCTTGCCGCAAAGCCGAGGGTGAAAATACTATGAACCTACAAACAGCAGTCACCCAAGGTATTATTGAATACACCCCTTTCCCTGGTGATTTATCTGGTAAGTATCAATGTTTTACTCAAGCCAACAGCGATCGCCTAATTAAAGATGGTCATTATAAAACTCCATTTTTAACGCTGGAACAAGGTGTTGAAAATTACGTAACGTTGTTATTAAGTTAATTTATGTCAGACAATAGTCAGGATGAATAGCAAATTCTGACTATTTTTAGTGGATGTATGTTGATATGAAAAAAGCTAGCATTAGACTCTTAATTGGCGGATTTGTTATTGCATTACTTGGACGAAACCTAGCAAATGCGGCGGCTAAAACCGAAGTGGTTCAATTTAATAATAAATTTGATTTCTATTTATTAGCCACACAATGGATTCCTGGATGGTGCGAAGTAGGATCAGGGCAAAGCGGTGCAATCATCGATAATTTGCGCGCCTGCCAACAACAAGTTAATCGCCCATTAATGTTCCACGGCGTTTGGCCAGAAAACAATGATGGCAGCTATCCAAGCTTCTGCTCTTTAGTACCCAAACTAGATCCAACTAAACTAACTTTTGCCAATCCATTTAAGAATTACTTGAGTAATGCCAATGATTTTCTCGACCACGAATGGAATAAGCATGGAACTTGCTCAAACCACTATAGCTCTGGCTTAGAACACAATAACGCTAACGAATATTATACGCAAATAAATCTTTATTTCACTCATGGGCTGAATCTTTATCAAAAAATCCAAATCCCAACCTTAGCTTTAGAGCTAACAACCAATGAACTTCAGGCAATTGTCAATAAAGAAAATTCACAAATCCCTAGCGATGCAATTTTAATCATGTGTGACATAAATCATCATCAGCAACAATATTTAACCGGATTATGGTTTTGCACCAATAAAGCTCAAGACAAATTTATTAGCTGTCCTCTGCAATTGCAAAAAAAGGCTTGTGCTGGAACCGTGATAACTCGCTAGCGATAAATTACTTACAATTGTTTTTTTGCTGAGCTTTTGCCATTATTTGCGCTAAAAAATCACTTGGTGAAATTGAGGCAGGAGTTAAATTAGAATTTAACTCCACTGTAGGCTCAGGCTGAGCTGCTGTAGTAGCATTAGCATTAACTCGCTTCAATAATTCAGCTTGCTGCACTAAGCGAGCATCACGCTCCAAACGTTCAATATCACGGCGCAAATGATGAGCATCAAAGCGCGCACGAGCACGCAACTTGCGCTCACTAGTCCAATCTAAATTAGGATCATTAACTAAACTAATACAATCCACGGGACAAGCAGGCAGGCATAAATCACAACTGCTACACTCATGAGCAATTACTGTATGTAACATTTTATTAGCACCAATAATTGCATCAACAGGACAAGCTTTAATACACAAGGCACAACCAATACATGCATCTTCATCAATTAAAGCGATTTTGCGTGGCTGAATTACACCGTTGGCAGGGTTTAACTCTAAAACAGGACGTCCTAATAATGTGGCAAGGGCAACAATCCCCTCAGTACCACCAGGTGGACATTGATTTATCTCACTTTCACCACTAGCTAGAGATTCCGCATATTTTTGACACGACGGATACCCACAACGTGTGCATTGGGTTTGCGGCAAAAGAGCATCAATTTGAGCGACTAAATCAATCCTGATGGTCATGATCATGCTCTGGATAATAATTCACCATTAACTGCATATCCGCAAATAATGCGGCTAAAGTCTGACTAATTTTCACAAAATTATCCGCACGTTGCAACGACCAAATTAAAATTTCTTCAGGCTGCTCCGCATTCGATAACCAAACCTCAATTTGCAAATTATTTTTCTGACTCGAGAGCTTTAATTCTGGATATTTACCATCCAAACGTAACTTTTTAACTAAATTACTCAACCCTAGAGAAATACTAATCTCATTGCGATAATATTCACCGATCACCGCAGCCTCACTTAACGCACAAGGCGGAAATGGAATCGGAAAGATGGTCGCATTAGCCTGATTCAAATCAGTGTTAATTAACTGCAAGAGCTCAAGCCCTAACTGCGAATAATTAGCCGCAATTAAACCTGAAGCTTGACCTTTTTCAAAGCGACTCACACCAACCAAGAAGCGTAAATGAACGCCCTCACCAAGATTAATAATTGGTTTAGCACTAATAAGCTCTTCATTCCAAGTATCAACAGTTGTAACATCCGTGATTAAATTAAATAAATTCGATGGTCGTAGCCTAGCAATACCTTCAAGATCATAAAGCTTACCGCTAATAAAACGCGGTGTAGAATTAACTAAAACTTGTTTACGGAGTAAAAGCTCTTCTAATTGAACTTGATTAATAGCATTTGCTAACGTAACTTGCTCAGTACTTCCGACCACGAGCACAACGGGAAAAGCAAATAATTTAGTCAATTCATTTTGCTCAGGCTCATTTAAAGCTTGTTGTAAACTGTGCCAAATATAATCAGCTATTGCCTGCGAGGGTGCTAAATTATACGCAACGCTTAAAATTTGATCTTGAGATTGTTTGAGTAAATCGCTAATTAATGCCACCAGCAAGCGATTATCCGTAACGGACGCTGCCAAATCTTGCTGCGCCTGATTAATCAAAATATTTGAATCGGGATAAACCGCACTAAACTGGCGCGGATCTTTTAAATTAAGGGACATGAAAATATATCCTTGCAAAGAGCTTTTATTTAACTTACAATTCTGAACTTATACACCTAGCCAATTAATTAAATCTGTGCTTGGCTGGCAATGACTAATAACAAAATAACCTAGTTTAATTTTTTATGTGAGCATTATGCAAAATTTAAACACTTGGTATCAACAACAAACCGCGGCTGGAAATTTAACTTTTGACCAAGCACAACTTGAGCTGTTAAATCAACTCGATGTGTTTCTAGATAATTTCGCGAGCCTTAATTTTATCACGCGACTCTGGCGCAAAGACCACAAATTAGGCTATTATATTTATGGCGATGTTGGACGCGGCAAATCAATGATCATGAATAGCATGTATCAATTTACCCAAAGCAGTCGCAAAATTCGTTTACACTTCCATGAATTCATGCA
>DPRZ01000226.1 GCA_003538525.1 Neisseriales bacterium | reverse complement strand
TGAATACTCTTGAAGCGATATTGTTCGCCCTCAATAATATTTCCCGTAATAAATACCGACTGCTTATCAGGTGATAATTGAATTTGCGCAGAATTTAAGCGAAAGTCAATATAACCATTATTTAAATAAAAGGCACGAATTTTCTCAAAATCTCCAGCTAATTTATCGCTGGAGTATTGGTTATCTTTATACCACCAGCTCATCCAATTACCTGTAGTTAAATACATTTCTTTGCGTAATTGATTGGTGCTATAGATTTTATTACCTATAAAGTCAATTGTGGCAATTTTGGCAATTGAACCCTCTGAAATTTGGATTTCGATATTAACGCGGTTACGCTCAAGTTGAGTGACAACAGGTGTAATAATAACTGAATAGAGCCCGCGATTATAGTATTCGGTTTTGATGCTTAATATCGCATTATCTAAAATACTTTGATCGAAAATAAGCCCAGTCGCTAAACCATTGTTTTTCAAGGACTTGAGTAATTGATCTTTGTCAAATTCTTCAGTACCGGTGAAAGATAGTTTTGAAATAACTGGGCGTTCAACCACATCAACAATTAAGGTTGAGCCCTGTTCTTCTACCCGCACATCCTGGAAAAACCCCGTTCCATATAAACGATGGATAATATCATCAGTTTTATTTGCCGTAAGGGTATCGCCTACTTTAACTGGTAAGTAACTAAACACGGTACCCATTTCAATCCGTTGTAGACCATCGACGCGAATTTTTTGAATAACAAAGTCAGAATTATCTGCGTATGCGCCCGACAGCGTGCAGATAAGACTTAGACTAAGGGTTTTTAATTTACATTTCATATTTTATAGGTTTAGTAACTTAAGAAAATCGTTATAGAGAGCTAATCCACTAATCGTTAAGATGGCGATTAAGCCCAGCTTAAATAAAAATTGTTGAGTAGTATTATTGATTTTTTTACCAGTTAGCCACTCTAGTGCATATAATACAATATGTCCACCGTCTAACATAGGAATTGGTAATAAATTCATTACTGCCAAACTTAGGCTGATTAAGGCTAATAAATCGACAAACGCTTTGATACCTTGATGCATGGCATTTTGCGAGGCTTTGGCGATACTAACTGGACCACCAATGTTGTGCCAAGACACTTTACCTTGCAACATATAACTTAACATGGTTAAATTAGTCTGTATTAAGTTTATACACGAATTATAAGCATAACCAACGCTAGTAAGAATGCTATAGTTTTTTATGTAGCTATTTTGCATCAAAAGACTTGCGTCTAAAGTAGGCATTATACCAACTTTACCGATTAGTTGTCCATTATCATCTTCTGCTGAATCTGGAATTATACTTAATTGTTGGCTTTCATGTCCACGAATTATGCTAAATAAGAGCTTATCACTTGGTGATGAGCGAATTATTTCGGCAAGGGTAAACCATGATTTTATTGGTGTTTGATTGATTTGCAAGACTTTATCTTGTTCGCGTAAGCCTGCTTTTGCTGCAGGTGATTGTGGTTCAACGTAGCTAATGATTGGTAAATATTGAAATGGATATAAACCTAAATTCGCTAAGCTTGGATTTTCTGAATTGTCAAGATATTTATTTAGATTTAAATTAATAATTTTTTGCTCGGCACCAACTTGGAGCTTTAAATTTAGTTGTGCGGTATGTTTTATTTCTTCACTAAAGACTTCTTCGGCAGAGTTCCATGAGTCAACTTTTTGTCCATTTAAGCTTAAAATGGTGCTATTAGTTGGGATTTGTTGTAAATTTTGTACCATTGGGGTTGGGTTAACACTTTGAATGGTTGCTTTTAGATTATAAACACCATACAGACCCATAATATAGTAGGCAATAAAGGCAAATAAGATATTAAATAGTGGTCCAGCAAAAGCGATAAGTAATTTTTGATACGGGGGTTTATTATTGAACGCCAAGGGCAGTAGTTCAGGACTAACCGTAGCCTCGCGTTCATCAAGCATTTGGACATAACCGCCCAGTGGAATCGCACTAATGCACCATTGATTATGTTTACCTTGCCATTTGAGTAGTTTTGGACCAAAGCCAATTGAAAAACTAATTACTTTAACCTTAAATAAGCGTGCAAATAAATAGTGTCCAAATTCATGGACAATCACTAAAATACCAATGGTTAATAAAAATCCCAGAACAGCTAGCATAATACTCTTTATAAATGACAAAAAGGTAGTATGTTTAGATACTACCTAATGTAGATTGAATTAAAAATTAAGCATTGACTCCAGCTGCAGGCGTTTTGGCTTTACTGCTAACTAATTCATCATCGGTTAATTTTATGGTTTTTTCCAATAAAATGGGCTTATATTCCAAGGCGATATCTAAAACTTGATCGATGGTTTTAACGGGAATTATTTCTAATTGACCTTTAATTTCATCAGGGATATCATCTAAATCTTTAGTATTTTTTTCAGGAATTAGTACCGTTTTGATGCCTGCGCGTAAGGCTGCCAGCATTTTTTCTTTTAAGCCACCAATTGGCAAAACTTCACCGTATAGGGTTACTTCACCAGTCATTGCGACGCTAGATTTAATTGGAACATGATTTAAACTTGAGGCAATTGCTGTTACCATCGCAATACCTGCCGATGGACCATCTTTAGGCGTTGCACCATCTGGCACATGAATATGAATGTCTCTATTTTCATGGAATTTTTCATCAATTCCAAGTGCAACACAACGACTACGTACGACGGTAATTGCGGCTTGAATTGACTCTTTCATTACATCGCCTAATTGCCCACTGCGAATGACCACGCCTTTACCAGGAATTGCAACCACTTCAATAGTTAAAATATCACCACCAACTTCGGTCCAGGCTAATCCAGTTACGCGTCCAATCCGATTTTCCACCGCGCTAACTCCAAAATCATTGGTTTGCACGCCAAGAAAATCACCTAAATTGGCCGGTGTAATCTTGATTTTTTTGGCACTAGTTTTTTTAGTGTCAATTTGTGTCACGACCTTACGGCACAGTTTAGCGATTTGGCGATCCAAATTCCGCACACCAGCCTCCGCGGTGTGATAACGAATTACATCTAAAATAGTTGCTGGTTCAATGCTGATTTCACTATTTTTTAAGCCACTATTTTTAATTTGGCGTGGCAATAAATATTGTTCGGCAATTTTTAATTTTTCTAATTCCGTATAACCCGATAAACGAATAATTTCCATGCGATCGCGCAGTGGTCCAGGTATATTCATTGAATTCGAAGTACACAAGAACATTACTTGCGATAAATCAAAGGCAACTTCGGTGTAATTATCGACAAAAGCTTTATTTTGCTCTGGATCTAAGACTTCAAGCAAAGCTGCGGCTGGATCACCACGATGATCGGCACCAATTTTATCTATTTCATCAAATAATACTAACGGATTTTTAACGCCGCTTTTACTGATATTTTGCAGAACTTTACCTGCCATCGCACCAATATAGGTTTTACGATGTCCACGAATTTCGGCTTCATCATGCAGACCACCTAAGGCAATGCGCACATATTTGCGATTAGTCGCTTTGGCAATTGATTCGCCAAGCGAGGTTTTTCCAACTCCTGGAGGTCCAACAAAGCACAAAATTGGCGCTTTGTTATTTTCAGCCCGCCGTTGTACAGCCAGATATTCGATAATCCGTTCTTTAACTTTATCTAGACCATAGTGATCTTTATCTAATGTTTTTTGCGCTTTTTCTAAATCTGAGCTAACCTTGGTGGTTTTATTCCATGGCAAATCGGTTAGATGCTCAATATAATTGCGAATCAGTGCACTTTCGGATGACATTTGCGGCATTAGCTTAAGTTTTTTAAGTTCGGCATAAGCTTTTTTCTCGGCATCTTCACTCATCTTAGCTTTGCTAATTTTACTTTCAAGCTCTTGAATTTCGTTTTGCTCTTCGCCCTCACCAAGCTCATTTTGAATTGCACGTTGTTGTTCATGCAAATAATATTCTTTTTGATTTTTTTCAATTTGCTGTTTAACGCGACCTTGAATTTTACGTTCTACATTGAGAATTTCAATTTCACGGTTTAATTCACGGAGTAATAAAGCTAAACGTTTTTTGAGCGATGCAGTTTCCAAGAGTTCTTGACGTACGGCTAAATCTACAATCACATGAGTGATGATGACATCGGCTAATTGTTCAATATTAGAAATTTTAGCAATAATTGAGACAACTTCATCGGGAACTTTTTGGTTTAATTTAGCAAATTCATCGAAAAGTTGAATTATTTCACGGCGTTGGGCTTCAAGTTCAATTTTATTAATGTCTTGTTTAGTTTTAATTTCTTCAACTTCAGCCGCGAGAAAACCATTGCTATCAACAATTAATTTAGCTTTTGCGCGAGTTTTACCTTCGATCAAAACTTTTTTGGTGCCATCGGGCAAAGGAAGAATTTGCAAAATTTTGGCTAGAGTTCCCGTTAAATGTAAATTTTCTGGATTTACATCGTTGTCGGCTGGGTTTTTTTGGCTAAGTAAAATAACTTGTTTATCTTTTTTGTCAGCAACTTCGAGTGCATTGATTGATTTTTGCCGCCCAACAAAGAGTGGAACCACCATATTAGGGAAGATCACCACATCTTTAAGTGGAATAATTGGGACTAAGTTATCGGCAATGCTAATCTCGGTACTTATGTTATCGGTGCTTTTGTCTTCAGGTGTAATCATTTTTTTTCCTTATTTTACGCGTAAACTAAACGCGAACTGCTTTAATTACGAAATCATTATCGACTACATTGGCTAATAATTCATCAATTTCTTTAGCGGAGTGACTGGTTATAGTGAGACGAACATTTACCAAAGCGTGATTTTCATGACGTTCTTGGAAAATTTCTTCCATATTAATTTGCCGCTCGGCAATAATGGAGGCTAATTTATTAAATGTTCCAGGTAAATTATCAATGGTAATTAAAATTTTAGAGATAAATTCCATCTCGGTATCATTAGTTATGGTGACAGAAACTAATTTATCAAGCCCCAGCGCGCGATTTTTTCGACAACTGCTGCGATGGAGTTCAACTTCGCCTTTACGGGTGATTTTAGCTAAAATAACTTCATCGGGTAGTGGGCAGCAAGTGTCATCTTGAATTATGGTTAAATTACAGTTGCTTAACTTTATATTTAAAATACTTTCAGCAGGAAGTCCAATTAGTTCACGGACTACTTTTAAGGCAGGAATTTCATTAATCCCGACTTTTTGTTCAAAATCAGCCAAGCTTAGTCGAGGGTAATTAGCTTTGACAAATTTAGCCAAAACGTCTTCTGTCGCAATAATTTCACTACCAACCATGGTTAAGCCATTACTCAGCAAATGTACGCCATTACTGATATCTTCATCGTATTTTTGTTCTTTGAGGTATTGCTTGATCTTGCTAATCGCTCTACCGCTGGTGGCGTAATTCAACCATTCAGAATCTGGTTCGCTATCAATAGTTGTAATAATATCTACAATATCGCCGTTTTGGAGTTGATGATTGAGTGGCACGGAACTTTGATTAACTTTAGCTCTAAAGCAATGATTGCCAATATCGGTATGAATGGTATAGGCAAAATCAATTGGTGTCGCATTTTGCGGTAGATGGATGATTTTACCGCGTGGGGTAAAGGTATAAATGCTCTTCGGCGAGAGGTCTTTTTTGATGTTTTCTAAAAATTCAGTTGCGGAAAAAGTGCTGGATTGAATATCTAAAATGTTATTCAGCCAAGTTGAGGTTTGCTTTTTGGCCGAACTAAAATCATCACCTTCTTGGTGTTTTAGACCGTGGCTTATAATGCCGTATTCAGCAATGTCTTCCATTTCTTGGGTGCGAATGTGGATTTGAATTGGAATCCCTTTAGGTCCCATCATAGTTGAATGAATTGATTGATAACCGTTGCCTTTGGGTACGGCAATATAATCTTTGACTTTACCGGGAATTGGTTGGTACAGGCTATGAATTACGCCGAGAGTTAAGTAACAATTACCAATGGTGTTAACAATTACTTTTATTTCAAAAACATCATAGATTCGGCTAAAAGATTGTTGACACTTCATCATCCGCGTATATAAATTATAAATTGTGCGTTGGCGATATTTAAATTCGCCTGCAATTGCATTCGATTTTAATGCATTATCAATATTGGTTAAAATATCTTGAATAACCGGTAAACGGGCTTGATGGGTTTTATCTGCGGCAGCCGCCAGAACTTGATAGCGGTAAGGATGGATATATTTGAAACTTTCTTCGGCAAGCTCCAAGTGAACTTTATGTAAGCCAATTTTATTGGCAATCGGGACGTAAATTTCCATGGTCTCTAAGGCAATGCGGCGTTGTTTGTCGCGGCGCATCGAACCCAGCGTTAGCATGTTGTGCATGCGATCGGCGAGTTTAATTAGAATTACACGGATATCTTTAGCCATGGCAAGCACCACTTTACGGAAGTATTCCGCATGCGCCGCTTCTTCAGATTCAAAGTGGAGCTTATCGAGTTTAGTCACACTATCAACTAATTCAGCAATACTTGGTCCAAAAATTCGCGTAAGTTCTTCTTTGGTGACCGGGGTATCTTCAATTACGTCATGCATTAGCGCGCCGGCAATGGTTTGTTCATCCAAACCCCATTCGGCAATCAGTGTTGCAACTTCAATCGGGTGGGTAATGTAGGGCTCACCACTTTTACGAAACTGCTTCAAATGGGCGTGATTCGCCACTTGAAACGCTAATTCGATAGTCTCAATTTTTTTGCCGTGCATGTTTTGCCGTGCAGTTTGTAAAAGCTTACGCCGTAGATTATCAACTAAGCCTTGGTATTCACCGTGATTGACTTCCATTTCGCAACCCCAATTTAAGAGAAGTTATTCAATTTTGCCTAAGATTGTTCCATCAATTTTATGTTCTGATATTTCGCGTAGAGCGATTACGGCTGGTTTGTCACCTTCTTCGTGTTCAACCATGATATCACCACCTTTTTCAATTTGACGTGCGCGAAGTGCCGCAGCAATAGTCATATCAAAGCGGTTTGTAATTGTATCCATGCAATCAGCAACGGTAAATCGTGCCATAGGGAGTTCCTTTTAAAAGTTAAATTG
>DPRZ01000168.1 GCA_003538525.1 Neisseriales bacterium | reverse complement strand
ACACCAGCAGGAACAGCACCACCACCAGCTTGAGTTGCGTTATAAGCAGTCATATCAACCGATACTTTTAAAGCGTTCAATAAACGGTATTCAGGTTTTACACCAAGACCATAGTATTGGTTTAATGCACCTAGAGAAGTACCATAAGTATAAGTAGCATAAGGAATAACTTGGAAGCCACTAGCTTCATCACCAAAGAATTGGAATGCATAACCAACTGCAAAGTTTAAATTAGAGCTATTGTCCCCATTGTTATCACCTGCTAAAGCATTAGCATTCAACCAAACATTATTTTTAGATTGGAAAGTACCACCAACACCCCATTGACTAAGATCAGTTGCTGGTTGAGCACCGTTATTGCCAACGTACTGATATTGAGCGTATAAGTTGTTATTGAAATCTTGGAATGAATCTGCAGCAGCAACCGAAGCTAAACCACTGATAATTGATGCTAGTAATAATTTTTTCATGAAAGTTCCTTTTTCTTAATAAGTTTAAATGAGTCGTTTACTAAATAAAGTAGTTTTGCTCAAATCCATGACGTTATTGTAACTGCTTAAGTAACATAGGTCAATCAAATTGGGGCTAATTTGGCAGGTTTTATCGAAGTTAAAATTGGTGTCATTATGTAACGTATTGAAATTAATTGAAGATATGTAACAAATTGCTTGTGTGGTAAAATGTAACACAGCTGAGATTAACAGATTAAATTAGTCAACTTATTTCATTTCGTGGCTGAATTCTGATTAACCCTGGAGGCGCTATTTTGCGTTTTTGCGTAAATTTTCCATCACGAGGATGTTTTTCTGTATATTCACAAACGCTTGATTACCAACTTTGAAGTAACCTTGAAACGGTCGGTCAATTTCTAAAATTAACCATGCGGAAGATAAAATTATTAAATTTTGACTGATAATTACTAAAACCGTCAATTTTTTCAAATTGTTATTGACGCATGCGCTCCAGAAACAAATTAACATAAGTAACATGACAAAGAAAATTAAGAGAACGCCATTGATTTGTCCAGCTGCATAATCAAGTCGTTTAAGGCGAAAGGCAACTAAGCCATTTAGTGATTCAAGCATTTTGTTATAAACAATTTTTTGTTCAAGCGTTTTAGTTGGTAGTAAATTGACTTGTTGGGTGAGATGGGTTAATTTTTGATCTGTGGCTTGGTTAACCTCGCCTTGTTCTAGTGAGTGGTATTCTTGATGAATCACGCTATCCAAGTAGTCATTAATCGCGAGTTTGACTGTTTGTTGCTGTGTTGGGCTATCGATTAAATTCGCACTTGATGAGATACTTAAAATTGCCTGGGCTTCATTTTTGCTATCTAAGTTTAAATTATCTAGAGTTTGCCAATTAAGTGCAATCCAAAAGGCAATAAACAAAGTACCAAAGGTGAGGCTAGTTTGTTGCGCGGTTGTAATTAAGGTTAGATTGTTACTTTTGCGAAAGTAACGCCGGTTTAGTTGGTAGCCTAAGAAACCTATCCCACCAAAAAACAAGTAAACTAATAATAAAGCGTTTAAGACATGTAAGTTATAAAATGCTGCTGGCATTGTTTGAAATCCTGTTTGTTTATTTTATAGGCTATTTTGTGAATTTGAGCTAAATTAAGTTAATGCATTTCAAATTATACAACAAGATTCTGCTGCGGTGCAGGAATTTAATTGGCGTGTCTTTATGGATTTAAGGGCTTTTATGGTTGAATTGTAAATGAGTCACTGAAAGACATTTTAAAAATAACTCTGTTTTTAATAATGTTTATGCTATTATTACTACCGTATAAAAACTAAGGAGTATTTAGTGTTACGCCGTATAATTAAAACCATTATCCCAAGTAAAGGTGATATTTTTTTCAATCTATTTGTTGAAGCAGCAACAAATGTACATCAGTCAGCAAATATCTTTGCTGCAATTATTAATACGAGTGATAAGGCTAATGAGGCACATTTGTCGAGTGATTTACGCTCTCAGCGCCAAAAAGCGATTGAAATTGAGAAAAAAGTTATTCATGAGCTAAGTCAGCAATTCATAACTCCAATCGATCGTGGCGACATTAAAGAACTCTCAGTACTGTTATTAAAGTTAACTAAACGGATTGCCAAAATTAATCAAAAGCTAAAAATTTATAGTATTGATGCTAAAGCCGATGATTGTTTAATTCGTAGCGCTACAACTCTTCAGAATATTACTAATGTGTTGGTGGATATTTTGATTGCACTTAAAAATGGGCATTATGAATTGATCTCTAGTTATGATCAGGTCACCAATGATTTGGATGATAGTGCGGTTGAGGATTTACGACATGCCATGAAAGAAATGTACTCGAGTAATTATGACACGATTATGATTCTTAAACTCAAAGAGATTTATAAAAGCATTGAAAATGCAATTGATACTAGTGTTAATGTTGCTGATTTAGTGATGCAAATATCGGTTAAGGATATGTAATGGAATTCTTGTTATTAGCGGTTATTATTTTTATTGCGTTATTGTTTGTATTTATTAATGGTTTTCATGATACCGCAAATGTGGTCGCAACTACGATTGCAACGCGTTCCTTATCGCCGTATCAAGCAATTACACTGGCGGCGGTGTTTAATTTTATTGGAGCATTCTTTGGGACAGGCGTTGCCGCGACAATTAGTCAAGGGTTACTTGATGCAAGTATGGTAACGCATTTAGTTTTGATTTCAGCCTTATTAGCTGCAATTATTTGGAATTTAATTACCTGGATGTTTGGTATTCCATCAAGTTCATCACATGCTTTAATTGGTGCCTTAGCTGGCGCTGGAATTGCCACAGGTGGTGTGCATGCGGTTAATTATACGACCTTGGTAGATAAAGTTATCTTGCCGATGGTTTTGTCGCCAATTATTGCGTTTGTACTATCTTTAATCATCGTCTTGGTTGTGATGCATACCTTGCAGAATAACGCGCGCCCCCGTAAAGCGAATAATTTTATTCGTGAATTACAAGTTTTATCAACTAGTTTGTTGTCATTTAGCCACGGTTCAAATGATGCGCAAAAAAATATGTCAATTATTGTGATGGCTTTATTTAGTTTTGGATTAGTCTCGAATGTGACGCATATTCCATTTTGGGTAACTGCGGTATGTGGTGTTGCGATGGCAGCAGGAACCTTGTCTGGCGGAATGAAGATTATTAAAACCTTAAGTACGCGGGTGGCTAAATTGCGACCAGCTAATGGCTTTGCGGCCGAACTAAGTTCGGGGGCGCTGATTTTTGCCGCTTCGCATTTTGGTTTGCCAGTAAGTACCACGCAAGCAGTCTCAGGGTCAATTATGGGGGCTGGTTCAACTGGAAATGTTGGTGTAAACTGGTCAGTGGTTCGCCAGATGGTGACCGCGTGGACTTTGACGCTACCAAGTTGCATGCTGCTAAGTGCTGGTGTTTATAAATTATTGCATTTATTTTTTGGTGGTTAATAAATATTTAGCGTAGATTATAAAATTTGGTCATATGCTTTGAGTTAGTGTTTATATTGTTACATTGCTCTGGTTTGAAGCATTCAGCTTAACTGAAAAGTAATAATTGAATTAAAAATTAAAAAATCCGAAATTGTGGAATTTCGGATTTTTCATTTAGAATTAGCAATTATTTAAGCTTAACTTCTTTATAAGTCACGTGTTTACGTGCTTTAGGGTCAAACTTAGTAAGTTCTAATTTTTCTGTAGAAGTACGTTTATTTTTAGTTGTGGTATAAAAATGTCCAGTACCTGCTGTAGATTCTAATTTAATTTTTTCACGCATAATAATTACTTTCTAATTAAATAACAAGACCACCAGCACGTAATTCAGCGAGTACGCATTCAATACCATTTTTGTCAATAGTACGTAATGCAGCGTTAGATAAGCGTAAGCGAACCCAACGGTTTTCGCTTTCCACCCATAATTTACGGTATTGTAAATTAGGAAGGAAACGGCGTTTAGTTCTGTTGTTTGCGTGAGATACATTGTTTCCAGACATTGGCTTTTTGCCAGTCACTTGACATACTCGTGCCATAATCTCATCACCTTTTAATAAAAATTAAATCAACATAATAACAGTATAAGCCCGTTATTTAACCACATTTAGCC
>DPRZ01000012.1 GCA_003538525.1 Neisseriales bacterium | reverse complement strand
GTTAATTTATCGGGTAAATTATTTAATTTCATCAGTTATGGTTTAGATGCAGTTGAAGCGATTGACTACGCAGAGGTTGAGCGCTTGGCAATGGAACATAAACCTAAATTAATCGTAGCGGGTGCGTCGGCATATTCATTAGCGATTGATTTTAAACGTTTCCGTGAAATTGCGGATAAATGTGGTGCTTTGTTGATGGTTGATATGGCGCATTATGCAGGCTTAATTGCTGCTGGTGTTTATCCAAATCCAGTTCCACATGCGCACTTTGTAACTTCAACGACGCATAAAACTTTGCGTGGTCCACGCGGTGGGATTATTTTGGCAAAAGAAGAGTTTGGCAAAATGTTGAATTCGTCAATTTTCCCAGGCTTACAAGGTGGTCCATTAGAGCACGTTATCGCTGCTAAAGCAGTGGCTTTTGGTGAAGCCTTACAACCTGAATTTAAAGCCTATCAACAACAAGTTGCTAAAAATGCGATCGTGTTGGCGGAAACCTTGATTAAACGTGGTTTAAGAATCGTTTCAGGACGCACTGAGTCACATGTGATGCTAGTTGACTTACGTGCTAAGGGTATTACTGGTAAAGCTGCTGAAGAAGCTTTAGGACATGCGAATATAACGATTAATAAAAACTCAATTCCCAATGATCCTGAAAAAGCATTTGTAACGAGTGGGATTCGTTTAGGTACGCCAGCGGTAACCACCCGTGGATTCACAGAACAAGAGTGTGAGCAATTAGCTAATATGATTGCCGATGTGCTAGAAAATCCAAGTGATGAAGCGGTACTCGCTAAGGTAAAACAGCAGTCGTTGGATTTATGCGCTAAATTTCCAGTGTATAAATAATCTGGAAGTAAAGTTAAATAAAAAGCTCAAAGTTTTCTTTGAGCTTTTTATTTGTCGTTAGAAAATATGTAGGTCTAAAATGGCATCCGCGGCTAACAGATGTGGTGCAATAACTTCATGGGCACCAGCTAATTTAGCTTTATTGATGTTCTCAGGATAATAAATTCGCGCTAAAATCTTGGGCTTGTGATTAAAATCCTGCAGATATTCGTTCACACTCATAATAGTAAATACTGTATCTGAATCGTTGTCAAAGTTAACGATAATTAATTTAGCTTCACTTACGCGTGCACGGGCAAAAGTTTCTTTATTTCCATGGTAGGGTGTAATCATTAATTTATCATGATCGCGGAGTATTTCACGGTCGGTATCCATGTTGGTGCCAATGTCAATGACCATGAAGTTTTGATTTTCTTTTTGCAGGCGTTCGGTAAGAATTCTTGCCATGATGCTATAACCTAGAAAGACGACGTGATCGCTCATAGAGATTTTTCCTTTGTTAATATTAAAGAGTAAATGTTTTAATTTGTTATTGAACATATAAATAATTAAGGTAATTCCTGAGGTAAACATCACTAAACCCATTATGATCATGGAGATAACAAAGTATTTTGCAGTGTTGGTGGCGGGATAGATGTCACCATAACCTACGGTGCTGTAAGTTACGATACTATAGTAAATTGCATCGCTAATCGTGTTTAAATTTTTAAATTCACCGCGGAGTAAATAGCTGCCAAAAACGCCATAACACAAGGCAAAAATCACAAATTCAATGGCAAAAGCTAAACCCGAGGAAAGGTAGAACGGTTTATTAAAGTAGCGAAAATTTACGAGCAATAGCACAATATTGATGATAATCAGTAAATTACTATGATAAATGGTATGCAGCCAAATATTGCTAATTAAAATTAATCCTAAATTTACCAGTGTTGCAATCCACACCCCACGCGAGCGCCCGAGCAAAGCTAAACCTAGTGAGAGTAGGCTATAGGCAAAGATTTCTTGAGAGATAATATTTAAGTAGAAACTTGGGCTAGACAAACTGCTGGAGATATGTTCGTTGCTAATTAGTGGGTAAATTGAGGTTATAAAAATATAGAGGGCATTAGAGATTATTATGCCACTACATAATAAAGCGATAATTGTCGGATGAGCTTTGAGATTTATGCGCACAGGTTGTTCCTAATTCTGCTGTAATGTCTGGTTTTGTACTAATGCTTAATTATTTAAAGGACTTAATTAGATTCAATCGGATAATTAAACACTAATTGTTGTGGGTTAAAACCTTGTTGCTTGGCAATCTCGAGCAGAAACTTGACTTTCTGTGGTTCAGCTGATTCACTACGCGCTAATATCCAGAGATATTTGTGATTCGGGCTACCAATTAAAGAATAATTATAATCGGTATAAAGTATCCAATAATCACCCCGCCCAAGATGAGTGAAACGCAGCCAACTCGGCACAAAAGTTACTTTGAGTTTAGCCACATTCGCCGATTCAACAAAATAAGCCATTCCTGTTGAACTTGAGGTTGAGCCATCTTCTTTGCGACAGCTATTGAGCACGCTTAAACTATCACCAGTTAAAGCATAATTGGCAGTGGTGGGTGCAATGCAACCATTTTCAAAATAAAATGGAATACGGGCAATTTCATACCACTGTCCAAGATATTGTTCAGGCTCAAAGTTAGTGATGGCGGTAACTGGAGTTGGCTTATCAATGGCTGAGCTAAAGCCTGCGAGGAGTGCTAGAATTAAAGTTGGGATTATTTTATACATGATGTGCCTTGGTTTAAATTAATAACGGTTGGATGAATGGTGATTTAATTTGACATAATGTTATCATGATTTTAAACTAATGACAGGTCAATTATAAGTATAATACAAGCGCTTCATTAATCAAGAGTAAGTATATTTGACAGGGCAGAGATCTTTAACATACAATATTGAACTGTACCGTTTAGTTTAGTTGGGTTTGGGAGCAATATGAAGAAGCAACAAATATTAATTGCGGCAAGTAAATTATTTATGGAACTTGGTTATGGAGCCGTTAGCATGGAGCAGGTTGCGCGTGAGGCGAATGTTTCTAAGGCTACGTTGTATGCCCATTTTAAAAGTAAAAATGATTTATTTGTGGCAATGTTAAATCATTATCAACAAGTTGAGCAAATTAAATTCCCGCAGTTACCTGAGGCAATTGCGGCTAAATTAAATGAATTGCATGCGGTTATGCTGAGTTATATCCAGATGGCGTATGATTATTATGCGGCAGAATCTGTAGTTCGCCTGTATCGCTTATTAATTAGCGAAATTCAACAATTTCCCGAATTGTTTGAACTTTTCTTTGGGCGCAATTCGGCAGGATTAACTAATTCACTCGCCAAATATCTGCAGAGTTATGCAGAAAAGCAAGCTAGCTCAGAGTCGTGTTTTAGTTTAGCTTGCCAAATTCTCGATTTGGTGCGTGGGGCGAGTATCTGGACAAAGTTAGTGCAAAATCCAGCTAAACAATATTTGATTGAGCAGCCTGAATTAGCCGTGCGGCAACTCCAGCATAGCTGTCAATTGTTAGTTGATGATCATTTTAGTTCGTTAAATCTAAAAGTAACTAAATTCTAATTTAAATTTCAGAGGAAAGATTATGTCTAAAGCTTTAATTTTAATTGATTATATTAATGAAATTTGTCATCCTGAGGGTAAAATTGCTGGCTGTGCGGCAATGATTAATCAACGGCAAATCGTGACTAAAGTGAATAAACTCCTTGAGCAAGCGCGTAAGCATAACTGCTTAATTATTTGGGTCAGCGTAGCATTCGATACTAATTACTTGGAAGCCAATCAGAATTCGCCGATCTTCTCACGGGCGAAGAGTTTTCAAGCGCTTCAACGAAATAGCTGGGGAACTGAATTGCTTGCCGATTTGAATTATCAAGCTGGTGAGCTAATCATTGT
>DPRZ01000206.1 GCA_003538525.1 Neisseriales bacterium | reverse complement strand
GAGCCGATTCAAACCGTGATGCGTAAATGCGGTATGGAAAATGCTTATGAAAAATTGAAAGATTTAACCCGGGGTAAAAAAGTTGATGCTGCTGGAATTCAGTTATTTGTGGCTGGTTTGGATTTACCTGAAGCTGAAAAAGCTAAATTAGCCGCGTTAACCCCGCATAATTATATTGGTCTGGCGGCTAAGTTATTTTAATCTAATTGATGGTTTACTTAAAATTGGTCTGCTGGGAAAGAGAACATGACAATAAATAAACTAGCTTTAGTGCTAATTGGTGGTGTTTTAGTGGCGTGCTCATCAGGCAGTGGAAGTAGTAATCCATCGCCGAGTACTGCGATAGTTTATGTTCCAACCTTTAACTATCAACCTGGTAATAAAACTGCGGTTATGGCGAGCATTGGTGGGGGCAATCAAATTGTTGCTGAAATTGATACTGGTTCTGAAATGACCGTGGTTAATGAAAGTGCAGTTGGAAATAATTTATTAAAAACCACGCAAACTGTTAGTGTGACCTATGGCGCTGGTACTAATCAGGTTTCAGGGTATTTGGCGTATGGCGTGGTTCAATTTACAACGGCGGGTGGTGAAACTTTATCTACCTCAGCGAATGCACCGATTGTCGTGGTTACACAAGGTAGCGTTAATCAAGGTGGCGGAAATAATGCCGTTTTGGGTATGCGCATGAATAATCAAGTTAGTTCAAGGTTATTTTTAGCTTATCCGTATAATCAAATGATGGTGTTAAATCGTAGTGAGAGTTTCATTGCTTTTGGTAAATTATCGACTACTCAGTTAGAGAGCTTTGCACAGCTTGATCAGGGCTCAGTTGCCTGTCAAAACTACGCTATTCCAAATACAGCCGCCAATAATTGTTGGAATACGCTAGAAAGTTCGGTGACATATAACTATTCTTTGAATGGTGGTGCTTTTGGTAGCACGGATTATACAACTATTTTTGATAGCGGTGAGGCAATGGGTAATTTCTATCTAGAATCTGTGCCAACCTGGATGGATTTGAATGCAAATAATCACATCACCAATCAAATGCTTGCCGTAATACATACTAATCATGGTGCGCTGCCAATGCCATTAACTACGCCAATGATGTATCGTCCTCCAGTAACAGCTCCTGAATCGGGTAGCCCTGGCTCAGTTAATCCAGGTAATCAATTGTTTAACGCTTATCAGGTGCTTTTTGATCAGACCGATGGTTTGATCGGCTTTAGAAAATATTCTGAGAGTTGGTAAACGCAAGATAAATAAAGATTAATTTTAATTATGAAAGTTAAGTTTAGATCCTGTCTAGGCTTAACTTTTTGCATATTTAGTTGATGTTAAAAATCTTACATCTATTTGATGTAATTCAATAATATGCTATTTTAATATGCAAAATATTACATAAAATGGTAAAATACATGCTCCAAGCCTTGCAATATTAGTGAGCAAAAGAGCATTACACCACGTAAAATTGAGGATAAAGTTCAACCATACTTAAGCAAATGAATGATTTATCAGCTGAAGAAGTCTGTGTTAAGTTTATAGAGAATCCTTACTTTCAATATTTTTGTAGCAATGCGTATTTGAACATAAGATTGGTTTAACTAGTAAAAGTCTGACTCATTGGCGTAAACTTCTCGGCAATGAAATGTTTCAGCAAATTTTAGCAAGTTGTAGAAATTGGTTTAGCTTGTGGAGTAAAATTTCGTCAATCGCACAAGCTAAGCGAGTCTTTAAATAAAAGCGTGATAGTAAAAATAAAATTTATTCAATGCAGGAACCAGAAGTTAGCTGCATTGCTAAGGGTAAAGCACATAAAAAATATGAGTTTGGCAGGAAGGTTTGAATTGTAAGCACTATTGAGAATAGCTTTGTTTTAGCAGTAGGCTTATTTTTGCAGAACACCCAAATAAATTACCAGCTAGAAAGATCCAACTGGTAAATATTGGGGTTATTTGCATCGATTATTGAAAATATTGTACATTTATTATGAGGGTTAAGATTAGGTATGAAAATTACTAATAAGAAATTGTTTGTCGTCTGCTTAGTGGCATTGATGGCTGGTTGTTCGACTGCAAATTTGGCTGCAGTTCCGCAAAATCGGGATAGCTATAATCGGGCATTGGATGCGAGTGAAAATGAACAGTTTTTACTCAGTGTAGTGCGGATGCATTATGCTGAAATGCCATATTTTGTCAGTGTGGATAGTATCACGGCAACCACTACCTTACGTATGGGAGTGCGTGGAAATTTTGGACCCAATAATCCTTTCATGGGGTGGAGTAAACAACCAGCAGCAAATGCTGTGTCATGGAGTGTTGCACCCGATATCGGATTTACGCAATCACCAACGATTACCTATTCACCCAATCAAGGGGCTAAATTTGCCACAGGGATGTTAGCACCATTAACCATGGGTAAAATTTTCTTATTAACTCAATCAGGTTATAGCCCTAGTGAAGTAATGAAGTTGACCATGAACCGCGTGGGTAGTTTATTAAATGGTGGAATATCCTCTGATCATTCTGGTTCTAAACAATTACCCGACACGACTGCGTTTGATAATCATATTGCATTATTGGATAAACTTGGTGCGAAGAATCAAATTAAAATCGATTATGCTAGTTATGAAAGTTCTGGTGCGATTTATATGTCATTTACCAATCCTGAAGCTGCTGCGAGTGTGGCAAAAAGCTTGGGCTTGTCAAAATCATATAAACAATTAATTTTTTCAAATTTGTTACCAGATTCCATTCATCCTGAAAATGTGATTAGCGTTTATCCGCGCTCCTACTTTAATATCGTTAATTTCTTATCTAGAAACGTTGATACCCCTCAGTCTAGTGCTGGATCAAGTGAGTCGGATAATTATGCGGCAACCTTGGTTGACTCAAGCGTTGATTGGAGACCGTATAGTAAAAATTTACTTCATGTTTTAACTAGTACCAGTGAGCCATCTTCTAAGGCGGTTGCCAAAACCGAATATAATGATAATTGGTATTATATTGCAGATAACGACCAAGTTTCCAAATCGACCTTAGTAATTTTAAAATTGATTTATTCATTACAAATGGGTGAAGTTGATGCTAATTTGCCAATTATTACCATTCAGGTTAATTAACTTTTAATTGTAAGTTAATAAAATCAAATAGCGTTTAAAAATTTAAATTTGTGAAAGAATAGACCTATGAATTTCTCTAAAATTACTTATTTATTAATGGGATTGGCAACTATGATGGTTGGGTGTTCATCTACTCAGTTAGCGCATGTTCCACAAACCCGTGAAAATTTTAATTTAGCGATTGATGCGAGTGAGAACGAGCAGTTTTTATTGAACATCATTCGTATGCATGATGGACGGAGCCCGTATTTTGTTGGTGTGGATAGTATTACTACACAGTCAACTTTGAGTGCTAGTGTTCAGGCAATAGCCTTGGGTTATCCTGGTGTATCAGGTACGGCTGGACCTGGGTGGAATGTTGGACCAACTGTGGAATTTAGTGAAGCTCCAACGATTACTTATTCACCATTGCAAGGCAGCAAATTTGTTTCAAGCATGATGATGCCATTAAATTCGTCACGAATCGTCATGTTGCGAAGCTCTGGTTGGAGCTTGCCAAACATACTTAAATTGACTGTAAACCGCATTGGTAGTCTGGATAATAGTCGAGTGAGTCGTCATGTTGTTGATGATCATGGTGATGAAAATCATGATTTTAATAATTTTATTGATGGCGTAACTGCGTTAAGTGCTGCTGGCAAAATTGAGGGTTCAATGACCACTTATAATGGGATGCCTGCTATTTTAATGCATACCACGGATCAAACCTCTGGAGCTAAGTTATCTAAATTACTTCATCTTAAAGGTAATTACACTAATATAATTTTATCGCGGCATACCTCAAGGAGCATGGATACTCCTGAAAATGTAGTTGACTTACAGACGCGCTCTTTCTTAGGAATTATGAATTATGTTTCCTATGGTATTCATGATAAGGAAAGTGATAACGAAGCTCAATATTCAGCCCATGCTGGTCAATTTTATGTTTTAACCAGTAATACGGAACCAGTGAGTGCTACCGTGAAAGTAAATTACAATGGTAAGTGGTACTACATTGCTACCAATGACACCAGTTCTAAAGCGACGCTGGTTTTATTAAAATTGATTTACTCATTGCAAGTTGGTGATCTTAAAACTAATTTACCTGTAGTAACTATTCCAGTTCGTTAATTGATACTAAAATTTGTGAGAGAATATAATATGTTTAAATTTAAACCAATTACATTGATTATTAGTGCTAGCGTGCTGTTACTAACTGGTTGCTCAACGGCTCAATTAAGTAATGTTCAACAAAATCGTGGCAATTATAATGTTGCGTTGAATAAAAGTGATAATGAACAGTTTTTATTAAATATTGTTCGGATGCGTTTTGATAAAAGTCCATTTTTCATTGGTGTAGATAGCATTACCACCCAAACTACACTTAGCTATAGTACTGGTGGTAAAGATACTACAGTAGGGAATGCGGCCGGTCAAAATGGTGCTTTTTGGAATTTTCAACCAAATATCGAGTTTAAGCACACTCCAACTGTAACCTATTCACCGTTACAAGGAACTAGCTATATTTCTGGATTATTGGCACCAATTACAGTGGTTCAATTTAATTATTTAGTGCAAACTAATCTTAATTTGGCGTCAACGTTTAAATTGACAGTTGATAATATTGGTACATTAAGTAATTTAGCCGATACTTGGGTGCGTGATGGTAGTGATGGTTCTTCTACAGGTGTGAGCTTTAATCATTTAGTTGATTTTATTGATCAATCGCGGGTGAATGGTAAGCTAGGTTTATTTGCGACGAATTATCAAAATAATCCTGCCTTAGTCTTGGTTATGAAAGATGATGCAACTGCAGCTCAAGTTTCTAAAGAACTACAGCTAGATAAAACTTACCGTAAAATTATTTTATCACCAATGTTAAGCACTTTAAAAAGTGGCAATGTAGTGCAATTTAGAACTCGTTCATTCTTTGCGGTGTTAAATTTCATTTCTTATGGCGTGGATATTTCGGCTAATGATGAGAAAAAATTTGGCGTGTCAAGTAATGAGCTTAAGGTGCAAGATCAAATGACCGATAATTTATTCAGACTACGTTCAAGTGACACTTCACCAGTGAATGCATACACAAAAGTTTCTTACGAAGGTAGGTGGTATTATTTAACTAATGACGATATCACCTCAAAAACTACGTTGATGTTCTTGAAGTTGATTTATTCGTTAGAAGCAGGTGAAGTTAATACTAATCCATGGGGAACTTTGGATATGCAAATTACGAATTAATCATTACGATTTAGTAATGGACTAATTAATGCAAATCAGTTTTACAGGTTTGCATTTTTTATTTGGTTTGCTCAAACAATTTTTATTTTAAGGGTGTTTTTTTGGGGTAGTTGAGCTATGCACTAATTCGTGTACATATAGCCGATTTGGATGAAGTGCTTGACGCAAACTTTCACTGCAGGAAAGTGG
This sequence comes from Neisseriales bacterium, assembly GCA_003538525.1. Taxonomy (GTDB): domain Bacteria; phylum Pseudomonadota; class Gammaproteobacteria; order Burkholderiales; family UBA11063; genus Aquella. The sequence continues at coordinate 363 of DPRZ01000206.1, read as the reverse complement.
TGTGCCTGCAATATAATCGGCAATTAACTCGCCACAAAATGGCGCGCTTAACATGCCTTTGGCTCCATGGCCTAAATTAAGATAGAGGTTAGGGTGGTACTGGCAAATTGGGCCAATCCGTGCCTTTTTATCCTGACGTAATTTCGCATAATCCTCGACAAATTCATTATATTTAGCGATTGGACCAACCAAAGGCAAATAGTCATGTGGACTGGCTCTAAAATTAGTTTGCCCCTCGAGTTGCTCGCAATCTACCATACCAATTATATCTGGTAAAATCTGAGTAAAATTAGCCAAATTTAATTGGTGATCTTGTGCCCTAATCGCTGTTGAGTGATCATTAAATTGAAAAGTTGCACCAAG
>DPRZ01000109.1 GCA_003538525.1 Neisseriales bacterium | reverse complement strand
ATAATATCTTGATGAACCTAAATCACAAAATCGATAAATTATTTAGCGGATAACTATATGGTTAGGATAATTCGTTTAATTTAAGATGTGCGAAAATTGGTTTAACTTCGCGCGTAATTCACGCCAATTGGATAAAAACTTACTCATTAAAGCATAAAAGCGCACACTATGATTTTGATCGACTAGATGACATAGTTCATGTACCACAACATAATCAATTAAACTCCGCTCCAACTGGATTAACGCACGATTTAAATGTATGCGGTGCGTCTGCAGCGAATAACTTCCCCAACGTGTGCGCATAGATTTTATACTTAACCTTGGCAAACTATAGCCACGTTCGGCAAAATAGCTAAATCGTTGCTGCAGCAATTCTGGAAATAACTTAGCGGCTGTTTGTTGATAGAATTTTTCAATTAATATCTTCTGATCTTCTAACGCTGTTGCACTACATAAAGAAATTTGACACCTTCCATCAACAACCCTAATTGAATTATCTGCCGTTAACCCAATTTGTTGTTGAATTGGATAATTTACCCCCAATAAACTTAAATTAGCGTCAGGAGTGATTTTTTTCTGCAATACAGCTTGAATTTTATTTAACTTTTGTTTCAACTTTGGATAATAGCGTCTAATTAAATCCTCAAGTTCCGCAGGCTTTTTATGCTGCGAGCTACTAATTTCAACATGACCATTACTTCGAATCCGTAAATAACAGTGCTTAATTGGTTTATAAATGACCTCAACCGTTAATTCACGAAACTGAAAAGTTAAACTTTGCATCATTCAAACCATTTAATCATAATTGGATGCGCCAATCTTCTACTTCTGGTTCTTCTGATTCTGCTGAAATAATTGGTTTAATTAAATCTGGTCGATTAATTGCGGCTGCAAATTTCTCTAACATCGCATGTTGCAATGAATCTAATTGCGGTTTGACTATCGGTTTAAAATATTTTTCAGGTCGAACTTTTACCAATAGCTTGCCCAAATAAACTTGATTGGCTGCCAAAACATCTTGAATCGTGGGAACAAGCTGATTTAATTTATAAAATGCACCGTTATTAATCACATAAAGCACCAATAAATCATTGGCATAATCAATTGCACCACAATGACAAATATTGCGCAACTCAACAAAATTTTGATTAAGAATACTATTGATGCGATTAAGCTCAGCAACCATTGCGGCGATACTATCTAAAGTATACGTTTGTTGAATTTGCTCACTTAATGTAACAAAATTATATTTTTTTTTACGTGCCATTACCCACCCCAGAAATGATGAGAAAAGCGTCTAATGTTGCACAAATGATGCAAATAACTCAACCAGTGCAGTTAAAGCCTCTTGTTCATCCTGACCATCAACAGAAAGTGTAATTTGATCATTAAACTCTAAACCAAGGCTGAGAATGTTAATCACTGATTTAATGGATACAACTTTATCACCATGCGCCAAATGAATTAACGACGTAAATTTTTTGGCACAATTTACAATTAAAGCCGCTGGTCGCGCATGAATTCCGGTTGGATTACTAATAAAAATAGTTTGTGTTAGCATTACTATAATACCTTATAAAAATTTTATCAAAATTGATTAATATGAACCGTCTTAACAGAATATAAATAAGTAAAACATACTCCTAATGAAAAATTAGACCACCCAATTTGCCTAAAATTACCCCAATAAAACCAAAATCTGAGTCACCAAAGGTTGAGCCTTGAAAACCCATTCCACCTAAAATTAAAAAGAGCAATGCAGGTAAAAGACTAATTATAATACCATTTACAAAAGCGCCTAAAACTGCACCACGACGACCACCAGTAGCATTGCCATAAACACCAGCCGTTGCACCATCAAAAAAGTGCGGAACTAAACCCGGTACAATCACCAACCAACCAAACTGCGGAAAAATAAACATACAAACTAATCCAGCAATAAAACTACTAAAAAAACCGATGATTACAGCATTTGGTGCAAATGGAAAGACAATTGGACAATCCAGTGCAGGTATTGCATTGGGAACTATTTTATCTGCAATCCCTTTAAAGGCTGGCACTATTTCTGCCAACAACATCCGTACACCAGCCAAAATAACATACACACCACCAGCAAAAGCAATTGCTTGCATAAAGGCATAAACGACAAAATTTTGCCCATCACTCAGCTTAGTTTCAACAAAATTACTTCCTGCATAACTCCCAACCACAACAAATAAGATTGTCATAGTTATGGCGAGTGACACCGAAGAATCGCGTAAAAAGCCTAATGATTTAGGAACTTTTAACTCTTCAGTAGTTTTTTCAGAGTTACCTAAATATTTACCAACTAATGCTGAAGCTAAATAACCTATTGAATTAAAATGCCCCAGTGCAAAATCATCAGAATCGGTAATTTTCTTAGTAAATGGTTGTAACATAGCTGGAAATAAGGCCATTACCACACCCAAAATAACTGCACCAATCAAGATTGTTTGTATTTCACCAATGCCAAAAGTTGCCAAAATAACCGCAAGCATACACGCCATATACATTGTATGATGACCAGTTAAGAAAATATATTTAAAGCGTGTAAAACGCGCAAT
>DPRZ01000254.1 GCA_003538525.1 Neisseriales bacterium | reverse complement strand
ACTTTTATTCCAGCAAACCAAAACTCTGTCTCGCCAAAATATTTGACCCCAATTAGATTCAAACCACCAAATGCGAGCAATAAGACGATACAAGTAATCCAATGGGGAATATGAATCCAATAGTCGAGTAAAGTTCCAACTGCGGTGACTTCGAGCATACATGCGGCGGTAAAGAGTAGCCAGGCATTCCATCCAGCCACAAATCCAGCTCCAGCACCTAAATAGCGGTGGGCGTATTCGACAAAAGATCCCGAACTCGGGTAATCAACGGTCATTTCACCAAGGGCACGCATTACGCCATAAATAATTAAGCCACCCACAATATAGGCAAGTGCAATTGATGGTCCAGTCATCTGAATTGCGCTGGCAGAACCCAGAAAAAATCCAGTGCCAATTGCGCCACCAATTGCGATCATTTGAATGTGGCGATCTTTAAGGTTGTGTTGCAGATTTTCCTGCATTGCGAGCTCCTTAGCTGAGAAATAATTTATTAAATAAAGCGCAATTATACTCTTTTTCCCCATAAACTGGCTTAGGATTAGCTATTTTCACGGGGGTAAGTAATATAAAAGTGGTTCTGAAAATTTGCACTGATTAAGTTTTTATATAAATCCTCAATTAATTTGGCATATTTTCATTTGAAAATTTACGGTGTTTGTTGTGGTCACATTGATTTAATATTCTGATTTGCAATTGTATTTATGTTGGTAATCACAGTAATGGAAATTATTTTCGGTGAAAGGGCTAAAAAATGACCACTTTTAAAAAAATTTTGCTAAAATACCCCACTTAGTAAACATGCCTAAGCCTGTTATTTGTCTATTTGCACTTTTTGTAGGAAGTTGCGCTGAATGGCTATTTTGGAATTAAAAAACATTGTAAAACAATTTGCTGACTATACCGCTGTCAATGGAGTTAGCTTAAGTATTGAACAAGGCGAATTTTTTACCTTGCTGGGTCCATCAGGATGTGGCAAAACCACGCTATTACGAATGGTGGCTGGTTTCGAGTCACCTGATTCAGGGCAAATATTACTCGATGGTAAAGATATCAAAGATTTACCACCCGAGCAACGCCCATTGCATACAGTTTTTCAAAGCTATGCGTTATTTCCACATTTAACCGTGCGGGATAACATTGCGTTTCCGCTTAAAATGGCAAAATGGAGTAAGGCGGATATTGCTGAGCGTTTAAAAGAGCAGCTCAGTAGTGTGCAACTAGAGCAATTTGCTGAACGTTATCCACATGAATTATCTGGTGGTCAACGCCAACGGGTTGCCATTGCGCGCTCATTGGTTGATCGACCAAAATTACTTTTACTTGATGAGCCCTTATCGGCACTTGATGCACGCTTACGTGAACATATGCATGTTGAATTGGTTCGTATGCAAGAACAAAGTGGCGTAACGTTTGTTTACGTGACACATGATCAAAGTGAAGCACTTGCGTTGTCGAGTCGGATTGCGGTTATGAATCATGGTATTGTTGAACAATTAGGTACTCCGCGCGAAATTTATTCACAGCCAAAAACCTATTATGTAGCGGATTTTATTGGTAAATGTAATTTATTACCCGCTGTGGTGATTGAATCAAATCCAAGTAGCTACAAAATTAAAGTTGCTGAGTGTATTGAGCTAGTCTTACCCAATGAGGAAATTGAAGTCACGCTTGGACAATCAGGCTGGTTTGCGCTGCGCCCTGAGAAAATTAAAGCCCATTGGGATCCACGCCATGAAGATGGAGTTAGTTGTGTTAAAGCTCGTGTTAAGGGTTACTACTATTATGGTGATGGCACGCTGTATGAATTTATTTTACCGAATGGGGTAGTTTTACAATGCATGTTGTCGAATAATCGCCCGAATCAGGCTTCATTTTTTCAAGAAAATGATGAAGTATTTATTTCAATTAACCCACTGGCGGGTAATTTCTTGGTGAAATAATTATGACTCAATCTTCATCTCAGAAACGTGAAAAATGGGTGTTGGCTTTACCACCAAGCATTTATTTAACGTGCCTGTTTTTAATTCCGACCATTTTGATGGTCTTTATTGCCTTTCGTCAACCCGGTGATTATGGCGGTGTTGCACCATTGGTGCTGCATGATGCAACTGGCAAATTAAGTTTAAATTTAACCCTCGATAGCTTTAGTTATGCCTTTAGCAATAGCTTTATTTGGAAGCTATTTCTGCGCTCAATGATGTTTTCATTAATTACTACCTTTTTTTGTTTGATTATTGGTTACCCATTGGCGCTGTTAATTGCCAAAAGTAAGAAAAAATATCGTGACTTATTACTGCTGTTGGTAATTGTGCCATTTTGGAGTAATTTTCTGATCCGGGTGTATGCGTGGATGATGATTTTAGGACCTAGTTCAGCCTTGAGTAAAGTGGTTAATCAAGTGCTAGTTTTATTTGGTCATCAACCAGTGGATTTATTATTTTCATCGGCGGCGGTAATTATTTGTTTAGTCTATATTAATTTACCCTTTATGATTTTGCCATTGTATGCTAATTTAGAAAAACATGACCCAGCTTTAATTGAAGCCTGTCGCGATTTGGGCGGAACCAATTCGGCATCATTCTGGCAAGTTACAATTCCATTAAGTTTACCAGGTATTTTAGCCGGTTGTGGTTTGGTGTTTATTCCGTGTATTGGTATGTTTGTTGTACCAGAGTTAGTGGGTAATAATTGCTCGCTAATGATTGGTAATTTGATTAAACAGCAGTTTTTGCAGAATATGAATTGGCCTTTGGGGAGCGTTACTTCAATTGTGATGACCTTAGCGGTATTAGCGATTTCTTTGCTGGTTGGTTTTTTTGCCAGTCGCAGTGGGGGACTAAAATATGCAAGTAAATAAAGTTTCTAAAAAGTTACTTTCAGCTGGAATTTTGGTGTATATCTTTTTGTATTTACCGATCTTTTTGTTAATTGCTTATTCTTTTAATGATTCCAGAATTGGAATTACTTGGATTGGCTTTACCATGAAGTGGTACAAAATTTTATTCGCCGATACTCAGTTGATT
>DPRZ01000065.1 GCA_003538525.1 Neisseriales bacterium | reverse complement strand
GTTGGTAATTTATCAACCAATAAATTTTGACACTCTTGCAAAATAGTTTTAATTTTTTCATTTGTTTCAATAATATTTGAGGACGCCTCTAACACTAAATGTGGCATAACAATCTCCTTGTAAAATTAAATAATTTATTTACTCGCGCACTTAATTTTCATCGTCATCATTGCTTGGGTTAACACCATCAATTAGACGTACCATTATTTTATCAACACGATAACCACCATCGCGATCTACATCGACAATTTCAAACAAATAATTATCAAATTCAAACTTATCAAAAACTTTGGGCAAGCGACCATGTTCACGCCCAATTATTGAAATCACAAATCCAGCTGCGGTTTGATAACTACCGACATCGCCATCTGGTAGATCATGAATTTCTAATTCATCAAGTAAATCATTAATTGATGCGGTTCCATCCACTAGCCACTTTCCTGACGGATCTTTTTCAATTAATTGGCTATATTCATTATTAACATTTGGGATCTCACCAATTACTGCGGTTACTAAATCGCCAAGCGTAATCAAACCATCAACATGTCCATGTTCATTATATACTAATGCAGTGTGCGTTTTATAGGTGCGAAATGATTCTAAAATTTCAATTAACGTTAAGCTATTTGGAATTGAGTGAATTGGTTTTAAGCCATCGGTCCAATTAATTTGTAAATTATTACCAACTTCTTGTGACTGGCGCACAATTTCTTTGATTACTTGAATTGCAGGTATATACCCTAAAACATGCTCTAAGTCTTCTTTACAAATTAATAAATTTTGCGATGGATTAGCCAGAATTTTATCAATGTTTTCAATCGCAGACGCCGTTACATCAATAAAAATAATATCCGAGCGTGGCGTCATTAATGAACCAACTTTACTTTGATCTAAGCGCCAAACATTTTCAAATAAATCACGTTCCGTTTGTACCAAGACGCCAGATTGAGCGCCTGCCTCAAACATCGCATCAATATCTTCTTCGGAAACATCTTCATTACGTTCGGTTGATAAACCCATCAAACGCAATAAACGATCACTTAAAAAAGTGAAGCTTTTGACAATTGGTAGCAATAGTTTAATCACCGCATGCGTAATTGGTGACAAGAATGTTGCAACCGCTTCTGGATATAAAATAGCAATCCGCTTAGGTAAAATATCACCAAAAAGTAACAATAAAAAGGTAACAACAAAAAACACACTTATTGAAGCAACATGCGATTCATAACCAGGAAAATACCCTATTTGTTTAATCTGTTCCGCAACTTTACCAGATAAGGAGGCTTCAACAAAAGCTCCTTCCAACATAGTGATGACCGTTAAGCCAATTTGAGTGGTTGCGATAACAGGGGTTGGATTCTCGGCTAACTTTAAAACCCTCCGAGCTTGGTTACTGCCATTATCAACCAAAGTTTGTAAACGCGTTCTTTTCGATGCAATTACCGACATATCTGAAATTGTAAAAAAAGCATTCGCAAAAATTAAAACTAGTACAATAATAATATCTGATGTCATGAAATTCCTCTAATCATTCATTTAATTTAACTATTTCTCTGAGTCCGATCAAGATTAAATCAGGAACAATCTCATCAAAAAACTGTGACGTGTTAAGCATAGTAGCAAAGCCACCAGTGCCTATAATCACTAACTCACTTCTAACTATATGATACTCAGCAATAACTTGATTTATCAATTCTTTCGCTGCTCCAATTTGACTATAATATAAACCAGATTGAATGGCTTGACGAGTATCTTTGGAGATAGGCTTTTGGGGCGCAGAAATATTTACCGTAAATAATTTTGCAGTGTTATTTTGCAAACTTTCCATCATCAAACGAATTCCAGGCAAGACAGCCCCACCAACAAACTCAGCCTGCGGTGTTACATAAATCATGGTCGTGGCGGTACCAAAATCAAAAATTAATAAGTGCTTATTTGGATATTTGGTAATTCCACCAACTGCACCAGCAATTAAATCCGCACCAATTTCCCCAGGATGATTCGATGAAATTTTAATCCCAGTCTTAACACCTGGTTGTAAAAACAAAGGTTTTAAATTAAAATACTTTAAAAATGCCGCAGTTACACTATAATCAACCGACGGAACCACCGATGCAATAGCTACATTACGCAATAAATTTGGCTCAATATTATTTTCACGTAACACCTGCAATAAAAAAACTGCAAATTGATCAGAAGAACCAACGTGCGCAGTATTATGCCGAAACTGCACTTGTAATTCACCTGTTGCGGAAAAAACTCCACAATGTACTTGTGAATTACCAATATCAATACATAGATACATATTACTATTCCTATGATAATTTTTTTACAAAATACTGAGTCACATCACTCAGATAGCCGTGATTTAAGTAAAATTAATGAGCCCCACTTTGACGGCGATGCAGACCACTAACTAGTTCTATTTTATCACACCCCAGAGCTTTAACATAATTTTCCGCAAACATAAGCAACTGACTACCGATCTTTCGACCTCGCTGGCGCTCATCAACAACCACGCTCAAATCATCATTTGGCATCACTTCACGAATTATCACTGCGTTCGTCATTTTTAAGCTCCGCTAATAATAAAGTTAACTCAGGTTCTTCCATAAATTTAATGCCTAATTCATTAGCTTTAGTAAGCTTACTGCCTGCGTCACTGCCAACAATAACGTAATCTGTCTTTTTAGAAACGCTACCCGCAACTTTAGCACCGTATTCTTCTAATTCAGCTTTAATCTCGTCGCGTTTTAAATTGACAAAACTTCCCGTAATTACAAAAGTTTTACCTGTAATTTGTGGGTGATACAGATTTTCCGCAATAATCGCTGGATAAGTTAAACCTAAACTCAATAACTCTTGAATCACCTGAAGATTGTGCTCCTCAGCAAAGAAATCTAAAATTGA
>DPRZ01000027.1 GCA_003538525.1 Neisseriales bacterium | reverse complement strand
CTGAAGGGGTACGTTATGGCTGGACATATTCATATGAGTGCAAGCACAGGCGGTTCTACAAATGGAGAATACAAGAAAATTGTACTCTGGATTTGTACAATTGCGGCACTTGGTGGTTTATTATTTGGTTTGGATCAGGGGTTTATTGCTAACTCTCTTGAAACAATTGAAAAGGTGTATCATTTAGGTGTTGAAGGTGGTGAGCAATACGCTGCAATTTTGGCAACAGGCGGTATTGTCGGTGCGTTGCTATCTGGTATTTTTGCACGCTTATTAGGTCGTAAACGCAGTTTAATTTTGGCTGGATTCTTATTCAGCTCATTATCAATTATATCTGCAATGTTGCCAGCTTTTCCAATTTTATCGGCATGTCGTTTTGGTCTAGGTTTTGCGGTTGGGATTGCTTCATTCATTGTCCCATTATATCTGTCAGAAACTGCACCTGCCAGTGTTCGCGGATCAATGGGAGCACTGTTTCAATTAATGATTACGATTGGTATTTTTGTAATTGCAGTAACTAATGTCTTTATTGCACGAATTTTCCTTGATCCATTAGTAGCATTGCCGATCATGTTTGTTGTAATTGCAGTATTTTCGCTGGTGATGTTTTTTGGTAGTTTTGCACTGCCAGAAAGTCCACGCTGGTTAATGTTAAAAGGTCGCCGTGCGGATGCCGAAAAAGTATTAACCACCGTATTAAATAGCAAAGAAGAAGTCCAACAAGAGTTAAACGATATTGAAAATGCAATTAAAAGCGATAAAGGTGCGGGTATTGGAATCGTGTTTAAAGGCTATTTCTTTAAAGTTTTATTAATGGGCGTCATCTTACAAATGTTCCAACAATTAGTTGGGATTAACATGATGATTTATTATGCACCAACTATTTTTGGTTACGCTGGCATGAAAGGCTTAGTTGCAATGCTGACGGTTCCAACGGTAAATATGCTTTTCACTTTTCCTGCGATTAAATTAGTTGAAAAATGGGGTCGTAAAAAATTACTTTACATTGGTGCAACCGTAATGATGATTACCATGCTTGCTGCGGGCTTAGCTTTTGCGAGTATCGGCGGAATTACTGACCCAAGCCAAATTAGCGGTTTACCGAAAGCCGTATTATTAACCGCAGTAATAATCTACATCTTTGGATTTGCGGTATCTTGGGGTCCTGTTGCTTGGATCGTCTGTTCTGAAGTCTTTCCTTTGGAAGGTCGTGAAGTTGGTATGACCATTACGACGATTGTGAACTGGACTTTTGCTGGTTTAGTAATGGGAAATGCATTATCTTTTATGCGTATGCATGGTAATGCCTCAATTTTCTACGTCTTTGCTGGATTCTGTGTTCTTTCGATGATTTTCCTCAAATTCTTTGTCCCTGAAACAAAAGGAATTACGCTGGAACAATTAGAGTCAAATCTAAAAGCTGGCAAAGCGCTTAAAGATTTAGGTAATCACTAATCTATTTAAAAGGAGTCACCAGTTGACTCCTTTTTATTGCTTAAGGACATTTAATATGAAAAAACCTCAGGGCTTTAAAAAAACGTTATTTTCTTATGCCTGTGGCGCATTTGGTCATGATGTTTTTTATGCCGCACTATCTTCTTATTTAATTATGTTCATTACTTCACAATTATTTAATCCAGCGCAAACTGGAATTAGTGAAGGCACGAGCGTAAAAATGATTGCAATTGTCACCACAATGTTATTTGTGTTGCGCTTTGTAGAATTAATTATTGATCCCATGATTGGTGGAGTAGTTGACAATACACGCTCACGGCTTGGTAAATTTAAACCATGGATTTTATTTGGCGGAACTATTGGTTCAATTGCAATTATTTTGTTATTTACCGATCTTGGTGGTTTATCAACTTCAAGTCCAATGCTCTATATTGTTCTATTTATTTTAATCTTTGCCGTTTTAGATATCGTTTACTCCTTTAAAGACATCGCTTTTTGGGGAATGTTACCAGCTCTGGCTACTAACAGTTCACAGCGTGAGTCAGTTGGTGTTTTTGCTCGGGTAGCCTCAACACTTGGACAATCTGTTGTTACTTTTTCAATTGTTCCGATTGTGTTATTTTTTTCCAAAAGCCAAGCTAATTCAGCAAGCGTGATTGGCGATAAACATGGTTGGTTAGCCTTTGCTATAATTGTTGCCGTTGTTTCTTTAGCTGGTGGTATCATTACCGTAATTGGTGCACGTGAACAAAGTTCTGCATTGCGTCAACAAGGCGAAAAAACCAGCATCTTAGCCGTTTTTAAAGCAATTGGACATAATGATCAATTACTTTGGATTGCGGTTTCATATGGTTTATTTGCCGTTGGCAATACCATTTGTACAGCGTTTATTCTATATTACTTTACTTATATTTTTGGTAACGCATCGGATTTTGCAATCATCGGTACCTTAAATCTGGCAATCGGTTTTATTTCTGCGGCATTATTTCCTGTATTTAGCAGATTGTTTAAAGGTCGTAAAAATTTATTTTTTGTCGGTATAATTACCATGGTAATTGGCTTAATTATTTTTGGATTAGCAGGGAAAAGTTTACCAATGATTTTATTTGGTTATGTACTATTTTTCTTCCCGTATCCGATGTTATTTTTATGTATTTTACTAATGATTACCGATAGTGTTGAATATGGTCAACTTAAAACAGGCACGCGCTCAGAAGGCGTAACCCTTTGTGTAAGACCATTATTAGATAAATTAGCTGGTGCAATTTCTAATGGTGTGGTTGGATTTACGGCTATTTGGGTGGCGATGACAAATAATGCAACGGCACAAAGCGTTGCTGCAATTCCTAGTAATGTCATAAAATTTAAAATCGTCATGTTTGGTGTTCCAATCGTATTTTTTATTTTAGCAAGTATCATTTTTGCTAAAAAAGTAAAACTTACGGAAAAATTTCATGACAATGTTTTAAATGATCTATGCGTAAAACTTGGTGTGTCTAAAAATGAAATATCCTCTTAATATCATTAATTCATCGCAATGAATGGTATAAATAACCGCTCATTGAGAATAAATTAATCGCCCAAATACGGTCACGTTGCATGTAACCGTATTTGGGCAAATCAACCCAATAACTAGAATATAAAGAAATCCATTATGAGCAAAATTATTAGCCTACACGGTAAAAATAGCAGCCTAATTTTGGCGACAACTGAAGAAAATTTGCCGCAAAT
>DPRZ01000106.1 GCA_003538525.1 Neisseriales bacterium | reverse complement strand
ACAAAGCTCGGCGCTAAGGTTAATACCTTACTCAAGGCTAAATTATTACTAAACCCACCCGTGTTAAAATCTGACCAGAAAACCCCACCTAAATCCAAAATTAAATCTGCAGTTTCAACTAGCTCACTAACGCCATTATCCGATAACAACCCCGAATAAAAGCCCGAATAATTGGCATGCGTTTGCGGAATTACCGCTTTATCATGGGGCATAATTACAAACGGAATATTTAACTTTTCAATCAATTGCAGCGCTGGTTGGGTTAAGCCAAAACGATCTAATTTAATTGAAGGTATAGCAACAACTTTGCGCGCTTGACTCAATTGAGTTAAAATCAAATCAGCAGCTTGCTGCAATTGTTTGGTTTGACTCATTGAGTTTCCACAATAATTATCCTCAGGGGTCGTATCGGTTACAGGACGAGCGCCGTCGTCCAATGAAATACTTAGATAAGCTGGTTGGCGAAATTTAAATGCCTCACGAATAACGCGGTTCATCTCGCGACGAGCATTATCAGGCGTAATTAGCGCGGCAACACACGTTGCGCTGGCGGATAAATTGAAAAACTGCCCAAACACGCCATCACCCAAAGTATGGTGAATCTGTTTATGTTTCGCCACCGCCGTATTTACAGGTGTCCCAACCAAATGAAAGACTACCACATTTTCCGCTTTAGAACCCATCACACCATTTAGTGCGCTTAATTCTCCAACCGCATAAGTCGTGCATAAAATCGCCGCACCTTTTACTCGAGCATAACCATCCGCAGCATAACTCGCATTTAGCTCATTCGCATTGATAACATTATGTAACTCTGGATTGGAAATTAGTGCATGATCCAGCGCAAAGGCAAAATCACCTGGCACAGAGAAAGAATGTTCAATGCCTAAATCAACCAAGCGTGCGACCATATATTCGGCAGTGGTTTGCGCATGTTTAACCGTATCAAGTTGTTTATTTCCAGTTATATAATTTGCCATTTCAATCCCCATCTAAATTTAATTTAGTTTAAAACTCAAACTCTCTTATCTGCACCACAATCAAGAATTGCTTAAACGTTAAGCCAGCTTACATAATTTAATATAAGTGCTTGAGGTTTACACTAAGAATTTAACTCCATATCCCTTACTCAGGACAACAGCCCATATCCTTACATTTCAAATCATCAAATTCATGCTGCAAGGTAACGTGATCTATTTTATATTTTTCCAGCAACATTCTCTGACAATTGCGGAGAATTTCTGACCACCCCTCAGGGTTACACGCCACCACATGTGCGGACAAAGCGCTTTGATTCGCCGACATATACCAAATATGCAAGTCATGAACATCCAAGATGCCATCAATCGCCAGCAAATCTTTACCAACTTGTTCATAATCCAAATGCTCAGGCACACCTGCCATTAAAATAATCGCAGATTTTTTCATTAAATTAACATTTGAGAAAATTAATAACAGAATCACCACCAAAGATAAAATTGGATCCGCCAATGACCAACCCGTAAAATAAATAATCGCCCCCGCAACAATTGCGACCAATGAGCCGAGTAAATCCCCCAGCGCATGAATCATTGCCGCACGCATATTTAAAGAATGAGTATTTTTTGATAACACCCACACGATTACAGCATTGACTAAAAACCCTAGTGCGGCAACAATGAACAAACTTGCGCCATGAACCTCTTGCGGATCCAAAAAGCGTTGAAAGACTTCAAATAATAACCAAATGGTTAACACCGTGGTAAACATACAATTGATTAAAGCCCCCAAAACCTCAGCTTTACCATAGCCAAAAGTTAAGTTGGTTGTGGCTGGACGCTTAGAAATTACATTCGCAAAATAAGCAATCATTAAACCAGCCGCGTCAGTCATCATATGCACCGCATCCGATTGCAAAGCAATTGAATTAATCAAGTAGCCGCTCACGCCCTCAACTAATGAAAAACTAAAAGTTGCAATCAAACACCAAAATAAAACCTTGCCACTAGTTTCACGCAACATCGCCCCATGATCATGACTGTGTCCGCTCTCACCATACGCATGATCATGCTCATGATGATCAATATTACTATGCCCAGAGTCGCCATGTGCACTAATGCCACTTTCGTCATGAGCTAAAAAAACACTATGTTTATCTTCTTTTTTACTCAATTCTTTCGCTCCACAAATTTACCTAATAAATCAACGGCTCTGCATTCATGAGCCACGCACTTAACCCTCTTTAGCATGATTAATCGTATATTTAGGTATTTCAATAATTAAATCCTCATTCCCTGTTCGCGCTTGACAAGATAAGCGTGATTGCGAGGTTAACCCCCAAGCCCGATCGAGTAAATCCTCTTCCATTTCATCAACTTCGTTTAAGGAGTTAAAACCTTCTCGAACAACTACATGACAGGTGGTACAGGCGCGTGCCATCTCACAAGCATGTTCAATTTCAATTCCATGATTCAGCAAAATTTCACATAAATTCTTATTACTTTCAACTGAGATTTCAGCACCATTTGGACACAACTCCTCATGCGGTACAATTTTAATTATTGGCATCTAAAATATCCTTTTTTAATTTTATATATATAAGTACGTTATTATAGCACAAAAATCTCAGACTGTTTTAGTAGGTTATTACCAATCCAAATAGCCCCATTCTAACTACACAGTCTCTATGACATATGTTAGTTTTGT
>DPRZ01000070.1 GCA_003538525.1 Neisseriales bacterium | reverse complement strand
ATTAGCAATAAAATTGATGATGCAAATACAATGTTGCACAAACATAAAAAAGCTCTGGTGTTAAAGTTTTTAACGAATGCTCTGGGGTTTTTGACTGTATTTTTAATTATTAAAAATATAGATGGTTTTGCATTATTTTGTGTTTATATTGTCACTCTTAGTGGGTGTTGGACTAGTTTAATTAGTTCAATGAAAACAAAATAAAATTGGGGGAAATATGGCCTCACCTACTGAATATATTGATCACCATTTAACCTTTAATACGGTAACCTTGTCAGGAAACCCTGGGGGATTTTGGTCGGTTAATATTGATACCTTGGTAACCTCTTGGGTACTCGGTTTGTTTTTTTTATGTGCATTTATTTTAGTAGCCCGCCGTGCTAAAATTGCTAATCCTGGAAAGTTTCAATTATTTATTGAATTAGTTTTTGAAATGGTTAAGGGACAAGTTAGTGATGCATATCATGAGAAGAGTAAATTAATTGCACCTTTGGCATTAACTATCTTTTGTTGGGTATTTTTATTCAACTTCATGGATATTTTGCCTGTAGATATAATTAATTTCTTTACCACCGCTGCTGGTCATCCAGGGGTACATTGGCGTTTGGTTCCATCTGCAGATATCAATATGACATTTGCATTATCTTCGTCTGTGTTTTTGTTAATTATTGGTTATAGTATTAAAGCTAAAGGTGTTGGTGGATGGTCAAAAGAACTATTAACTAAACCTTTTGGTAAATGGCTGTTACCATTTAATTTACTTTTTCAATTAATCGAATTGCTCTCTAAACCAGTTTCGTTAGCATTACGGTTATTTGGAAACATGTATGCTGGTGAAATGATCTTTATTTTGATTGCTCTGCTTCCTTGGTATTTTCAATGGATTTTGGGAACTCCGTGGGCGATCTTTCATATATTGATTATTACATTACAAGCATTTTTATTTATGATGTTAACGGTGGTTTATTTAAGTTTAGCAGTTGAAAATCACTAAAGTTTACGGTTTTTTATTTTTTATTTTTTAGGAGCCTTTAATGGAAGCTATTATTTCTAATATTTCTGGTTTAACTGCTGTTGCTGCTGCATTGTTAATCGGTCTTGGTGCATGTGGTACAGCAATTGGTTTTGGTATTTTGGGTGGTAAATTCCTTGAATCATCTGCGCGTCAACCAGAGTTAGCAACTAGTTTAATGATCAAAATGTTCATTGTAGCGGGTCTATTGGATGCGATTGCGATGATTGGTGTTGGTGTTGCTTTCTGGTTAATGACTAGTAACCCTATTCTAGCTACGGCATTAGAATTATTAAAAACTGCTCACTAATTAATCTATTAATATTTAAGGAGATTCCTCGTGAATATTAATGCAACAATCCTTGGAGAAATGATAACTTTTATTTTATTAGTTGTCTTTACGATGAAATTTGTTTGGCCGCCAATTAACGGAATGTTAGATGAGCGCGCTAGTCGAATTGCTGATGGTTTGTCTGCCGCAGAAAAAGGTAAACAACATTTGTTGGATGCCGAAGCTAATGTAGCTGCCGAGTTGAAAAAAATTCAAATGCGGGCTGGTGAAATTATTGCTAATGCGGAAAAAAGATCAAATCAAATTATCGAGGATTCAAAAGAACGAGCACGTCATGAAAGTGACAAAATTATTGCTGATGCTAAAGCTCAGATTGAACAAGATTTTGTGCGCATGAAGGAAGAACTACGTTTGCAAGTTTCTGGACTTGTGGTGCGTGGTGCTGAACAAGTTTTACGTGCAGAAATTAATCAATCACAACATGAGAAAATTTTAGCTCAACTTAAAGCGGAGTTATAAGCATCATGGCTGAATTGAGTGTTATTGCTCATCCTTATGCACAAGCTTTATTTAATATTGCGAAACAACAGAAAAGCGAAAAACTTTGGTTAGAAACTTTATCTGAACTTCAGCAAATAACAATAAATCAAGATTTTGCAAGCATATTAAATAATCCTAAAGTCGATGATTTAGAGATTATGAGTATAATTAAAACAGTATTAAAAAATAATGCTTCGCAAGAAGTTATGAATTTTATTAAAGTTTTAGTAGAAAATAATCGTATTCTAGTATTAGATGAAATTTATCAAATTTTCCGCGAGTTGATTTTAGAAGATCAAAAGCGTGGTGATGCGATAATTGAATCAGCTTATGCGATGAGTCAATCAGAAAAACAAGATTTTGAACAGCTATTGTCTAAAAAATTTGGCAAATCAATTACGGCTACCGTGGTGATTAATCCAGAACTATTAGCTGGGGTTAAAGTTACTATCAATGACAAAGTTATTGATGGATCCGTTAAGGGTCGGCTAAATGATTTAGCTACCCAACTTACTAAATAAAAAGAGGAGCGATTCATGCAATTAAATCCTTCTGAAATTAGTGATATAATTAAATCGAAGATCGACGGCACGCAAAATAGCAGTGACTATCGCAGTAAAGGAACAGTTGTTTCTGTAACTGACGGTATTGTTCGTATCTACGGTTTATCAGAAGTTATGCAAGGGGAAATGTTACTATTTCCTGGAAATGTTTATGGTATGGCAATGAACTTGGAGCGTGATTCAGTTGGCGCGATTGTTCTTGGTGACTATGAACATATTACTGAGGGCGATGAAGTATCTTGTACTGGTCGTATTCTTGAGGTTCCTGTTGGTCCTGAATTAGTGGGCCGTGTGGTTGATGCATTAGGTCGCCCAATTGATGGAAAAGGTCCAATTAATGCGAAGTTAACAGCGCCTGTAGAGAAAGTTGCTCCAGGGGTGATTGAACGTCAATCAGTTAGTCAACCATTACAAACTGGTCTTAAAGCTATTGATGCAATGGTGCCTATTGGACGTGGACAACGTGAATTGATTATTGGAGATCGTCAAACAGGTAAAACTGCGGTTGCGTTAGATGCAATTATCAATCAAAAGGGTACAGGCATTATTTGCGTTTATGTTGCTATTGGTCAAAAAGCTTCATCAATTGCAAATGTGGTTAGTAAACTTGAAGATCATGGTGCTTTAGCTCATACTATCGTAGTTGCTGCAACTGCATCAGAATCAGCTGCATTACAATATTTAGCACCTTATGCAGGTTGCTCAATGGGAGAATACTTCCGTGATATTGGTGAAGATGCATTGATTGTTTATGATGATTTATCAAAACAAGCGGTAGCATATCGTCAAATTTCATTATTATTACGCCGTCCACCAGGTCGTGAAGCTTATCCTGGAGATGTATTTTATTTACATTCTCGTTTATTAGAGCGTGCATCACGAGTTAATGCACACTATGTAGAAAAAATCACTGATGGTGCGGTAAAAGGTAAAACTGGTTCATTAACTGCGTTACCGATTATTGAAACCCAAGCTGGCGATGTATCTGCATTTGTTCCAACCAATGTTATTTCAATTACAGATGGTCAGATTTTCTTAGAAACTGATTTATTTAATTCTGGGATTCGCCCAGCTATGAATCCAGGGGTTTCGGTATCTCGGGTTGGTGGTGCAGCGCAAACCAAAGTAATTAAAAAACAAGGTGGTAGTATTCGCTTGGCATTAGCTCAATATCGTGAATTAGCTGCATTTGCTCAATTTGCGTCTGACTTAGATGATGCAACGCGTAAGCAATTACGTCATGGTCAAGTTGTAACTGAATTAATGAAACAAAAACAATATTCACCATTAAAAGTCTCTGAAATGGCATTGACGTTGTTTGCTATTAATAATGGCACATATGATGATATTTCTGTTGAGAAAGCACTAGCTTTTGAGTCAGGCTTCTTGTCGTATTCTCAAGCAAACTGTGCGGAAATGTTAGCTCGTGTTGAGGCATCAGGTGAATTATCAAAAGATGATGAGCAAGTTTTAGTTAAAGCGCTTAATGAGTTTAAAACTACTTTTGCGGTTTAATATTTAGCTGCTTTTTCACAAGGAGATAAAATGGCTGCTGGTAAAGAAATCCGAACCAAAATTAAGAGTGTGCAAAACACTCAAAAAATTACGCGTGCGATGCAAATGGTTTCAACATCAAAAATGCGTAAAACTCAGGAACGGATGCGGCAAGCTCGACCTTATGCGGAAAAAGTGCGCGAAGTAATGGCACATTTAGCGCAGATTAATCCTAGTGCTAGATTAACTTCGCCATTTTTACGCGATCCTAAAGAGATCAAGCGAGTTGGTATTATACTAATAACAGCTGATAAAGGTTTGTGTGGCGGTTTAAATACAAATGCAGTAAAACTTTTTAATGAGAAGCTGCGTGAATATACTAGCCATGGAGTTGAAGTTGAAGTTAGTACTTTAGGTCAAAAAGGCTTAGTCGCTGCAAAACGCTTAAAAACAAATCTGGTTAGCTCGGCAGTTGGTCTTGGTGATATTCCGAAAATGGAAAAATTGATTGGTCCATTGACGGGTATTTTCAGAGGATTTTATGAACAAAAATTAGATGCGGTTTATGTAATTTACTCTCAATTTGTAAATACCATGAAACAGCAACCAATTTTTGAACAAATTTTACCGTTGAGCGATCGAGATCTAAAATTAGACAGTAAAATGCCGTGGGATTATTTGTATGAGCCATCTGCTGAAGAAGTATTGGATCAATTAGTTCGTCGTTATATTGAATCGGTTATTTATCAATGCGTAGCTGATAATATGGCAGCTGAGCAAGCCGCGCGAATGATTGCAATGCGTTCTGCAACAGATAATGCTGGTGAAGCAATTCACGAGTTAAGTTTGGCATATAATAAATCTCGTCAAGCTGCAATTACGAAAGAATTATCAGAAATCTGTTCTGGTGCTGCAGCAGTTTAGTAACTTTTTGTAGGAATACAAAATATGGTACAAGGAAAAATCGTCCAAATTATTGGTGCCGTTGTCGATGTGGAGTTTTCACGTAATGACGTTCCAAAAATTTATGATGCATTAAAATTAGCTACTGGTGGTAGTTTGGTATTAGAAGTACAACAACAATTGGGTGACGGCGTTGTGCGTACAATCGCAATGGGTAGTTCAGATGGTTTACAACGTGGTTTAGGTGTAGTTAATACTGGCGCACCTATTTCTGTTCCAGTTGGAACAGCAACACTTGGTCGAATTATGGATGTATTAGGTAATCCAATTGATGAAATGGGTCCAGTTCCTACTGAATTGCGTCGTGCTATTCATCAATCTGCACCTAAATTCGATGAAATTTCGCAAACTACTGAATTATTAGAAACTGGTATTAAAGTGATTGACTTACTTTGCCCATTTGCAAAAGGTGGTAAGGTTGGTTTATTTGGTGGTGCTGGGGTTGGTAAAACTGTAAATATGATGGAGTTAATCCGTAATATTGCGATTGAACATAGTGGTTATTCAGTATTTACTGGTGTTGGTGAACGTACTCGTGAGGGTAATGACTTCTACCATGAAATGAAAGAATCGAATGTCTTGGATAAAGTTTCCTTAGTTTATGGTCAAATGAATGAGCCTCCAGGAAACCGTTTACGTGTAGCCTTGACTGGATTGACAATTGCTGAAGAATTCCGTAATGAAGGTAAAGATGTATTATTGTTTGTAGATAATATTTATCGTTACACTTTAGCAGGAACTGAGGTATCTGCTTTACTTGGTCGTATGCCATCAGCGGTGGGTTATCAACCAACATTAGCTGAGGAAATGGGTAAATTTCAAGAGCGTGTAGCATCAACTAAAACTGGATCGATTACTTCGATTCAAGCGGTATATGTGCCTGCCGATGATTTAACAGATCCATCTCCAGCTACAACCTTTGCCCATTTGGACGCAACTGTTGTATTAAGTCGTGATATTGCATCATTAGGTATTTACCCTGCGGTAGATCCACTTGATTCAACATCGCGTCAATTAGATCCGTTAGTGGTTGGTGAAGAACATTACAATGTTGCGCGTGGCGTGCAGATGACTTTGCAAAAATATAAAGAGTTACGTGATATTATTGCAATTTTGGGTATGGATGAATTATCTGATGAAGATAAATTAATTGTTACTCGTGCGCGTAAAATTCAACGTTTCTTGTCTCAACCGTTCTTTGTGGCCGAAGTATTTACTGGTTCTTCTGGTAAATATGTACCACTAAAAGATACAATTAGTGCGTTCAAAGCTATTTTAGATGGACAATATGACCATTTACCAGAGCAAGCATTCTATATGGTTGGTTCAATCGAAGAAGCAGTAGAACAAGCTAAAAAATTGAAATAATGGGGGCATTATGACTACGATGCAAGTCGATTTGGTTAGTTCGGAAGAACAAATTTTTTCTGGTGAGGTGGAGTTTGTTATAGCTCCTGGCTCAGAAGGGGAAATTGGTATTTATCCGCGCCATATTCCATTAATTACTAAGCTTAATCCTGGATTGATCCGTGTCAAATTACCACAAAAAGAAATGCATTTAGTTTATGTTATTTCTGGTGGTTTTTTGGAGGTTCAAGGTAACAAGGTTACGGTTCTTGCTGATGTGGTAGAGCGTACTGATAGCTTAGATCAAGCCAAACTGTTAGAAGAGAAACGTATTGCAGAAGAGCGGCTTAAACGCTCTACGGCAAGCATGGATCGTGATGATGTTAAAGCATATGCCGCGCTTGAGATGATTATTGCGCAATTAAAAGCTGTTGATTATTTACATAAACAATCGCGACGCAGTTAAAATTTATTGTAATGTAGGTGAATTTAATTTTGCGAAAAATGAAGTACTTATGTTACAATAATTGGTAAGGTATTATTTAAGATACACAAAAATTTAATTTGAAAGGTAAAAATATGAAAAAATTATTAGTTGTTTTAGTTGCTGGTTTGTCTTTGGCTGCATGTTCACATGATGCGGGTTCTGCATCAGCTAACGCTTCTGCTACAGAAGCATCTGCTCCTGCTGCAGCAGCATCTGCTCCTGCTGTTGAAGCATCTGCTCCAGAAGCATCTGCTCCTGTTGTTGAAGCATCTGCTCCAGAAG
>DPRZ01000030.1 GCA_003538525.1 Neisseriales bacterium | reverse complement strand
TTGGTTAAGATTTCCCACGGGTCACCTTGATAATGTGCCGCTAAAGCAATAAATTTGCAGCCATCAATGATTGATCCGCCACCAACCGCTAAAATAAATTCAATTTTTTCAGTTTGGCAAATTTTAACCGCGCGCATGAGTGTGTCATAATCTGGATTGGCTTCGATTCCAGAAAATTCAATAATTTGTTGATTTTTTAAATTGTCAATTACTTGCTGATAGACACCATTAGTTTTGATTGAACCGCCACCATAAGCCAGTAAAATTTTAGTGTTGGCAGGAATTAGCTGGCTTAATTCTTGGATTTGACCCTTACCAAAAAGGACTTTAACTGGGTTGTAATAGGTGAAGTTATGCATATAAATTCCTTAAAAATGATTAAGATGTGATGAGTTCATTAATTATCATTAGCTTTAATTTGTTTTATTAAGACTCGTAGCGGACTAGCCTCCAGTCCTTCATAAGCCAATGGAATAGCAATCATTTCATAAATTCCACTGGGTATATTATGTAGTTTTAATCCTTCAATAATAGCTATATTATTACTGAGTAATTGTAGGTGATTTTCAAAATCAGTCAATTGGTCGCATGGGTCAACACTCGGAGTATCTATGCCAATTAGGATACAGTTTTGCTGAATAAGGTTCTGGGTTAATTCTGGGTGTAATGTAGCAAAATTAGGGTTAAAATCTTGGGTATAGTCAAATGTATTTGTTGCAATCAGCACACGGGGTTCTGAAATACTTGGCAAATCGCTCGGCAGGATAATTTTGTGTTTTCTTTGGCTAAGGTCTAAGTTTATAATTTGGCAGCGACCAATATATTTGTTTAAATCAACTTGATCAATGCTTAAACCAGTTGGGATAAAATGGAGTGGCGCGTCTGTATGCGTGCCAAAATGTAATCCAGTGTGTACGCTGCTGGTAATAATCTTAGTTTTACCTTGAGTAAAGTTGCTTTGATTTAGCGTAAATGCTTCGTCATCTGGATAGAGTGCCAGTTTGGCTGAAATTGGATGGCTAATATCGATCCACATGGGGTTTAATTATCCTATTTAGCTTTGAGTTGATTACTTTCGTATTTTAACATAGTTATACCTATAATTAATGAACTAAATTGCTGCTGTAATTTACTTGGCAACAATTTCAAAAAATGATTATAATTATGTAATGAATAACTATGCCGAGGGAGGCTCATCATGTTTAATCGAATTTATGTGCCAATTGACAATTCAGATATTTCAGATAAAGTTTTACAAGAGGCCATTAAATTAGCTAAATCGAGCACTGCGAAATTAAGAATTGCTCACGTGGTAAATTTAGAACAAATTACCTTTGGAATTGAAATGGTTGGGGTGGCTGAACTTAAAGATGCCTTGCTGAGTATTGGGCAATCCTTGATAGATAAAGTTAAATTGCAGTTAGCGACAGCTGGTGTCGATGCTGAAGTGAAGTTAATTGAGAATTTTGGTTCTGAAATGTCGGCCTTAGTTGCTGAGGATGCCAAAGAATTTGGTGCAGATTTATTTATTCTTGGTTCACATCATTTGGGTTCGTTTTCACACTTTATAACTGGTGGAATTGCGGAAGACTTGGCTAAAGAAACAGAGGTTCCGATTCTATTAATTACTAAGCATAAACAAAAATAAAGTTGAAGATTTTTTAAAAATGGGTAGCGTAGCTGCCCATTTTTGATAGGTTGCTAATGGAAAAAATTCTAACGATAGCTGATCATTCGCGTTATTTCAAAAATTGTACCTATATTTATCCAGTTGTCTCAAGACGTTCAAATGGAATTTCGCTAGGCATTAATTTAAATTTAAATAATGCTTGTAATTGGCGCTGTGTTTATTGTCAGGTTGATGGTCTAATTCGTGGCAAACCCAATCCAATTGATTTAGTTAAATTGGAGTTTGAGTTAGATCAAATGCTCGATTGGATTATTAATGGTACTTTTATTCAACAATTTGCACCGATTGGATTACGTAGATTTAATGATATTTGTTTAGCTGGTAATGGTGAGCCAACGCTCTCAGTAGATTTTGTGGCGGTTTGTGAAATAATTGCCAAATTACGGCTTAAATATCAATTAGCTGGGCAAGTTAAAACTATTTTGATTACCAATGGCAGCGAAATGCATAAACTGAAAGTACAGTCTGGACTTAGATTAATTGCGGAAAATAATGGCGAAGTTTGGTTTAAAATTGATCGTGGAACTCAATTGGGGGTCCAGAATGTAAATCAAGTTAGCTTATCTTTGTCGAGTGTTGTCCAGCATTTAAAAACATCTGCGTCTCTTTGTTTTACTCAAGTTCAAAGTTGCTGGTTTGCAATTGGCAAGATTGAACCAAGTCTGGTGGAAGTCGAAGAATTTGTGAGTTTAGTGGCATCCATCAAGTCTGATATTAGCGGAGTGCTACTTTATTCCACCGCGCGTAATCCTGCATTAGCTGAAGGCGCGACGATAAGTCAAGTCAGTGAGTTATTTATGCTTAATTTGAAGGCTAAACTTGAGAGCCACGGAATTAAAGTCAAAAGCTATCTTTAAATATAATTTTAGCTTGACCAATGCTCGTATAGTTTAAGTGCTAATTTTTAGCTTCTTGAGTGAAATCAGCTTTACACTCATTTTGCTTGCATTTTGCGACGTTAGGATTTTTTAAATTTATTAAAGAGTTATTCTCTGATCTGCTAGATGCTGGTGGTTGAGCCACATCGCAGTTGCAATTAAGGTTTTAGGCATAACGCTTAATTTAAAGCATGATAGAATTATGCTTATTTAATTTCAAGTAAAGTTTATTTATGAAAATAAAATTGGTGGTAACATTAGTGATTGCTGCGTTAATCACACTTGGTTTAAGCCCCTTGTTAGACCAGCAATTAGCCATCGTGCCATACACTCTGCTGAGTAACAAGTTTTATGGTGAGACACACCTGTGGGTAAAAATTATTTATTATGGAGTCAATCTAAGTACGGCGTTATTAATTGTGATTCCGTTGGTGATTTTAGTTCGTTCACGGCATGATAGCTTAGAGCAAAAGAAATTAGTTCGACGCATGGTGTTGATTTCATACCTAAGTTTGGCAATTGGTCCTGGTCTATTAGTTAATACGTTATTTAAAGAAAATTGGGGGCGTGCGCGTCCGTATCAGGTTATTCGTGATGGACATCCATTTTCATTACCGTGGCAACCACATTTTAATCGTCCTGCAGACAATAGCTTTCCATCGGGTCATGTTTCCATTGGTGCATTTATAGGCATACCATTTTTGGTTGCACGGCGCCGCAAGCTTGGGGTGGCATTATGTGCACTAGGTTTTGTTTCAGTAGGGATTGTTCGTTGGTTACAAGGTGGGCATTATTTTAGCGATATTATTTTAGCTGCAATAATTGTCTGGTTAAGTACTTTATTGATTATTTATGTAGTTGATAGGTATATGCTAAATAGGAAAATTAGTTAATGGAAAAAATTAATCCTAAGGTATTAGTCTTATTGGTTTTGATCGTGTTTACGCATTTGATGTTTAATCAGAATCTGCAATTACACTATGATGAGGCTTATTATTGGGTGTGGAGCAAAAATCTGCAGCTGTCTTATTATGATCATCCGCCAATGATAGCCTATTTAATTCGCTTAACCACTTTATTCTCAAACAAAGAAATTTTCATTCGTTTAGCCGCCGTTATTTGTAGCACTACAACGATAGTCATGATGTATAAAACGAGTAAGTGCTTGTTTAATCAAAAAACTGCTGATATAACAGTTGTTTTAGCTTTAGCGTGGCCGTTGCTAGAGGGGACTTTTTTTATTACAACCATCGATAGCCCATTATTGATGTTTTGGAGTATTACACTGTATTGCTTAGCTCGTGGTTTAATTTTAGGTGAAAAGAAGTTTATTTATTTTTCAGGTATTGCTCTTGGTTGCGCATTATTATCTAAATATACAGCAATTTTGATTTTACCAGGGGTTTTAATCTTTCTATTATTAACTCCATCAAAGCGTCATTTATTATGGGGTAAAGATGTTTATTTGGCAT
>DPRZ01000212.1 GCA_003538525.1 Neisseriales bacterium | reverse complement strand
TTTAGGAAAAATAATACCTTGGCTAAATAACGTTTCACGCAGCTCCGCATATCCATGTGCCACTTTAATAAATAACATATTGGTATTAACTGCAACTAATTCAATACCGTCAATTTGTGCTAACTCGGTTGCAAGCTGCTGTGCATTGGCATGATCATCAGCTAAGCGCTCAATATTATTATCTAAGGCATATAAACCAGCTGCCGCTACTATTCCAGCTTGGCGCATGCCACCACCCAACATTTTGCGCCATTTGCGTGCTTCTTTAATTAGCTCACGCGAACCACAGAGCACCGACCCCATAGGAGTACCAAGACCTTTAGATAAACAAATTGACAACGAATCAAAATTACGGCTAATTTTATCCAAACTGACCCGAGAAGCAACCGCCGCATTAAATACTCGCGCACCATCAAGATGACTGGCTAAATTATTTTCTCGACAAAATGATGGAATCGACTGTAAATAC
The DNA here is from genome assembly GCA_003538525.1 of Neisseriales bacterium. Classification (GTDB taxonomy): domain Bacteria; phylum Pseudomonadota; class Gammaproteobacteria; order Burkholderiales; family UBA11063; genus Aquella. The sequence continues at coordinate 2,117 of DPRZ01000212.1, read as the reverse complement.
TCCAGTGGCAAAACTTTACCGCCAGTAGTATTTTCTAAACAGAGTAATTTGGTGCGCGCATGATGCACATCATCGGGTTTGATCGCTAGATAGACTTTGTTTAAATCCAGACTACCATCCGCTTCAAAATCCAAAGGTTGTGGCTGAATACTGCCAAGAACGGCCGCGCCACCACCCTCCCACATATATGTATGTGCCGATTGCCCAACGATATATTCATCGCCACGTCCACAATGCGCCAACAATCCCAATAAATTACTCTGGGTACCAGTTGGCGCAAATACGGCTGCAGCCATTCCACTCATATCAGCCAACCGTTCTTCCAAAGCTTTAACAGTTGGATCTTCGCCAAACACATCATCGCCAACTTGAGCCCGCATCATAGCTTCAAGCATACCACGACTAGGTTTAGTCACCGTATCACTACGTAAATCAATTGATTGCATAAAATCACCTAAAACAAATTAATTGCATAAAACATGAAACTCCGTGGCTTATTATGGATAAACGGCAATCGGTTTCAAATTTAAATCATTAACAATTCCAGCACCATGTGGTGATAAATGAATATTTGAGCTTAAATCGGTGCCTGCAACCATGCCTTTATAATGTTTACCATCTTTCCATTCATCAACTTTGGAAACATCATAAACTTTGCCATTTAATGCCACATAAGCTTTATGTCCTTTTTTACCATCATTGGCTTTCAATTGTGCGGCACTCATATGTGGCAATGCAGCTTCAGCCGCAAATCCAAGACTAGAAAAACCCACTAATCCAGCCAAACTTAATATTTTAAACCCTTTTTTCATCCGAGCACTCCTTTAAAAATAAATTTAATCTACAAACTCTCAATTAATGAAACAACTACTCCACAAGTGAACGCTCACTCTAAAAATAGCACGCACCACAACTCATAACCAATTGGACAATAATTTAGCATCATTTAACGCTAACTCAAAAATTTTAACTGCACAACTTGATAACTCAATATTCAAGGTTAATAATCGTTCTTGACGAAAAAGCGTTAACTCAATCGATTCACCATTTTGGATAAAACCCAATTGCTTCTCTAAGTTCGTTAGTTTAACTTGATTCAGCGCAATAATCAAATCATTTGCAGCCAAACCAGCACGTTCCGCTGGAGTATCCGCATACACATTTTTAACTACATAACCTAATGCTTGCTTTTCTAATTTTGCGCCAAGATCACCCAACGCCAGCGGCACAGCAGAGGCGGTACTTAGATTAAATTTACCGCTATCTTGATGATTTTTAGCCAAGCGCGTCGTTAAATCTAAACCAAACTGAGCCAATAACTCAACATATGGCAACATCTCCGTAGTCTCAGTCGCCTTTTGAATAAACTCAGCTAAATCTACGCCAGTTGCAGCTTGAATTAAAGCTGGAAACTCATTTTCGGCAACTCCAATTGGATTAACTTGCCAAAGCTTAAATAAATGCAACATCACACTATCTAAGCTAAATTGCGATTTAGAGCGCAACAACAAATCCAAACACAGCGCGACTAAAGAACCTTTGACATAATAACTGACAATGCTATTTGGGCTATTTTCATCTTGGCGATAATATTTAACCCAGCTAGTTAAACTGCTATTGGCAACACTTTGCTGCGTAACTCCAGCAAATTTATACACATTATTCAAATTTTCAACAATAATATTTAAGTATTGAGCCTGATCAATTATACCTGTGCGATACAGCACTAAATCATCATAATATGAGGTTACGCCCTCAAACCACCAAAGTAATTTAGTGTAGTTTTCTTCAGCAACATTATATGGTGTAAACGCTTGTGGTTTAATCCGTTTAACATTCCAGGTATGAAAAAACTCGTGACTAATTAGTCCCATTAATTTAATATAATCTTCATTATTACTACGGTTTAAATTGGGTAGCGAATGCGCTGGTGCCATCAGTAACGTTGAATTACGATGCTCTAATCCAGTTAAAATTTCACCCGATAAATTCAAGATAAACGTGTAATTCTGATACGGAGCTACGCCACCAAATAAATTAATTTGATATTCGCAGACCTTGTACATATCGGCTAAAATCCGCGCTTCATCAAAGGGCAAAATCGTCCCCGATAAAAC
>DPRZ01000122.1 GCA_003538525.1 Neisseriales bacterium | reverse complement strand
CAAGGTGTGAGCATAATACCAATCGCTGGCAATAACGTGCCTTGAAATACCAAGGCGCCAGTAATATTACCAAATGCCAAGGTATCTTTACCTCGGCGTATCCAAAGAATGCTATTTACTTTTTCAGGTAATTCAGTGGCAATTGGAATTAAAACTACCGACAACAAGAATGCTGGAATTCCCAATGCTGCTGAAGTCCCAGTAATTCCCATAATAAACACATGAGCAAAATAAACTAGTCCAACAAAACCAGCAATGGCTTGAAATGCTACCGTTATTAAATTATTGGGTAATTTCAAATAGTGTTTAATGTATAATTCATCTTCCGCTTCGGTAGCATGTCCATCTTTAACTAAAGCACTCGATGCACGAATAGTTAGCATTACATACATAAAGTAGCTCAACACCAAAATCATCACCACCACCACATCGATGATGCGATTCGCATAGAAGTTATGACTAAACGCCAGTAGAATTGCTAGCGCATAACCAAAAGTGAAAAATTTAAGATCGCGGTTCAAACCAGTTTTTTCTGGACGAATTAACCCATCTAAACCGCGCTGCTTCCAAACCGAAAATGCCATCAACGCTACAGATAAGGTTGACAGCATTAATGGTGGCCCCATAATCGCACCAATGCCAATTTCTGCTCCAGCACCAGCCCCGCCAGCACTAGCACTACTCCCAAACAAGGCAATTAATGGCACAATTGCTTCTGGTAAGGCCGTACCAACGGCCACAAAAATAGAACCAGTTACACCTTCGGAAATACCTAATTTCTCACCCAAATGCTCCAGAGCATTACAAAAGACCATTGCCGCAACCAGAATAAAAATCATTCCAATCACTAACTGTATAAAGTTAACCATTTAATTTCCCTTGTAAGAGTGGATATAAATTCTCAACCTCAGGCATAATGCCAAAGACTAAATAAAACCCGAGTTTTGCTTGTTGAATTAACATGCCAATGCCGTTAGCTTGAATAATTTGTGGATTAAGTTGTTCCATTGCATGCATAAACAATGTTTGTGATGCACTATAAGTCATATCGTAAACTAAGCAACCAATAGCTAAGTGTTTAATTTCATTAAACAGTTTATTTTCAGAATTATTCGGCGTAGTGTTGATCACTAAGTCATAAACCACCTCAGCTGAGTATGCCTGAATTAGATTTAATTTAGCCTGAAATTCACTCAATTTAGCTGAATTACGCATGAGTAAATCGATACGCGCAGGACTCTCGGCAGCCAAACTACTTAACACCGAATAAATTACACTCCCACTGCCAATAATCAGTATATTTTTTCCAGTTAGGTTTAAATTTAGCCGCTTTAAATCTGCAACTAAGCCCAAGCCGTCGGTATTATCAGCATTTAACCCCTGTGGCGTATTAATAAACAAATTTGCAGTCTGTGAATGCAAAGCATGTGGATTATGTGTTTTGGCAAGCGCAAAAGCCCGCGCCTTAAATGGTGCAGTTACATTCATGGCCAGCCCACCTGCCTTAAAAAAATCTTGCACTATTTGCTCAAAATCATCCAAGGGTGCATCAATTTTAATATACTCTAATTCAACGCCAGTTTGTCGAGCAAATTCATGCCAAATTAACGGTGACAAACTATGTGCAACTGGGTTGCCAATTATGGCTAACTTATGCATAATAACTCCAAATAACGTTAATAACCGCGTATTTTAGCATGTTACTCGTATTCTGATGTTAGGCAAAATAATTCGGCCCACCACGGTAACTAAAATCCATCCAGCATAAAGAATAAAACCAAAGCCAATCCAGAGCTTGAATTATGTATTTAAAACCAACATTGGTAAGCTTTAACATTATCTATATGCACTAAGTTAAAATCTTAAATCGCATTCTAGCATGCAGATTCTGTTAAAATCATGCCTAATAAATCTTACGCAACTAAGATTCATTACAACTTATATAACCAGATACTCTCAATTTAAATTAGAAAAACACTATGCCAAATTTATACCTAATTCCTACCAGCCTGAATCCACTTGCCGACTCAGCGGCAATTTTACCCGAACAATTAGCTCAGATTAATCACCTCCAAAATTTCATTGTTGAAACCGCTAAAATTGGGCGTGCACATTTAAAGCAATTACAATTAGCCATGCCCTTACAACAATTAAATATCCTTGAATTAAATAAGCATAAGCAAGATTACAGTGCGCTAATTGCTCCGCTTAAAGCTGGACAAGATATGGGTTTAATTTCAGACTGTGGTTGCCCTGCCGTGGCTGATCCAGGCAGTCGCGTAGTTAATATCGCTCATCAAATGGGTTTTAACGTGGTACCACTAGTTGGCCCAAGCTCGATTTTACTGAGCTTAATGGCTAGCGGGCTAAATGGGCAGAACTTTAGCTTTTTAGGCTATCTTCCAGCTGAACCAACCGCACGCAAAGCTAAACTCAAGTTACTTGAGCAAACAATTCTAAAACAAGGTACAACCCAAATTTTTATTGAAGCACCATTTCGCAACCAGCATCTTTTTGATGCGTTACTGAGCAACCTAAACCCCGAAATACGTTTATGTGTTGGAATTAATTTAATGACGAATGAGCAACAGATAATTAGCCACGCAATTCACGAATGGAAACGTAAGCCCTTGAAACTTGACAAGCAAGAAGTTATTTTCTTAATTGGCAGCTAAATCTTAAACCGTCACCCGATGTGATTAACATTTACTGGATTAATCATTACAGCTAACTGATACAACTAGACCTGCGCCACGATTAGTCAATTTTCTTCGCCAGCAAGACTTCGGTTTGAATGGCAATTTGGGTAAAGTGAATTCGTTCTAAGGTGGTAGCGATATTCGCAATAAAGTTATTTAATAACTCTTGTTCACTCGGTAAGAAAAAATCTAATGGCGACTCAGGAATTAAAGCCAATACCCCACGAGTGCGCAACTGCGAATTAAGCGCCACATAATAAACTTGACTGGCGGCAAATGTATTGGTATTTAATCCAGCGGGTTGTCCTTTGTCGAAAACCCAGCGCGCTATAGTTAGATCTAAGCGTTCACCTAATTGATTATGATTAACCGTGAGTTCTTCGGCTAAACTCGGGGTTAACAATGCATATTTTGCCTTGAATAGCCGAGGGAAATATTCATCAAGCGCATCAAAAACCTGCTGATAAACTAGCGCCTCCGAAAGCTTACGGCTAAATTCATATAACTGGCGAATTTGTTGATGTAACGTAGAATGTTTTTGCGCTTGATAACGTAAGTTACCATTTACCAAATTAAAGGAAGTGCCAACTCCAGCCATAACCGCAAAGGTTAATAAATATTGTAGATCTGAGACCGCAAACGAGAAACACGGCGCAATAAAAAAGAAATCAAAAGAAATAGTTGCAACCAAAGCGGCTATTGTCGCTGAAACTAAGCCACGATGGCGGTTGGTCAAGATAATGAACAAAAAATAGACCATAATGATATTTTCATTAGCAATAAATCTACTGAGCGGCAACAAGGCAAAACCCAAACTAAAAAATATCGCTAGATTAATTAGGCTGCCTTTCATAATTTTGTGCCAATTAAAGGTTCGCTTAGACTCAAGCTCGAAAGTTAACTTAGTTTTAGCTGGTGTAAACTCATCATTAATTAATTGAAGATTAATTTCTGGAGCCAATTCGCTAATTTTATCGACCAAACTACTCCCAAATAAGCGATAATACAAACTAATTCGATATTGTGAAAGCATCAAGGTATTAATATTATTTTCTCGGGCAAAATTTAATAAAACCTCACTTGGATTATCACCGTTTAAAGCGATAATTTTCGCACCTAACTTACGCGCTAATTCCAATAAACTCAATAACTTCTCACGCTCTGCCAGCGGCTTACCTGCCAAGCGTTGACTCTCAATATAAACCACAAACCAATTTTTAAACCCACGATCAAACATGGCCTTACCACTACGAATAATTTTTTCACTCGAGTAACCAGGTTCAATTAAAGTCATTAAATTTTCATGGCTCGCCCACACCGCTTCAATATCTTTTTCACTGCGATATTTCACTACCTGTTGTTCAACTTTGTGTGCGGTTTTGAGCAGCGCCATTTCACGCAAGGCAATTAAATTACCTTTACGGAAAAAGTTCTCCAGAGCAGTGGTGGCGCGTTCTTTGGAGTAAATTTTACCATCGCGCAAGCGTTCAATTAACTCATCGGGGGTCACATCAATTAATTTAACTTCGTCGGCAATTTGCAAAATAAAATCAGGAACCGTTTCGCTAATTTTAACCTCGGTAATTTGCCCAACTACATCATTGAGTGATTCAATATGTTGAATATTGAGTGCACTATAAACATCAATTCCAGCCGTCAAAATTTCCAAAACATCTTGATAGCGTTTATTATTGCGCGAACCGCTAACATTACTATGCGCCAGCTCGTCAATAATCACTAATTGTGGCTTACGGGCTAAAATTGCATCAAT
>DPRZ01000036.1 GCA_003538525.1 Neisseriales bacterium | reverse complement strand
TCTAAAGCATTCAAACGTCATATATTGACTAAGAAAACAACTAAAAACAAACGTCAATTACGTGGTACAGTACAAGTTCACCCTAGCGATATGGGTCATGTACGTAGCATGTTGCCTTACGCATAAATTAGGGAGTTAAAGAATGCCTAGAGTAAAACGTGGTGTCGTAGCGCGTGCACGTCACAAAAAAATAATCGCTTTAGCTAAGGGCTATCGCGGTCGTCGCAACAACGTATTCCGTGTTGCTAAAGAAGCGGTGATGAAAGCCGGTCAGTATGCTTACCGTGATCGTCGTCAAAGAAAACGTCAATTCCGCAGTCTATGGATTGCGCGGATTAATGCTGGTTGCCGTGAATTAGGTTTAACCTATAGCCGTTTCATTAACGGTCTATTGAAAGCTGAAGTTGCTGTCGATCGTAAAGTATTGTCTGATTTGGCAATTACTGACAAATTAGCTTTTGCTAAATTTGTTGAAATTGCTAAAAGCAAATTAGCGTAATAAAGCCAATTGCTTTATAATAATGGGGGCTAGATAATAGTCCTCATTTTTTTTGCGTGGAGTTTATGGATAAGATTTCAATTCATGATAAGGCGTTACAGCAACGTGTAGTGCATTCGTTGGAAAAAGTTTGGGATTTAACTGATGATTTAGTGGACTTTTATCCACCATATGAAAATTATAGTGTTACGGTTTTTGGCTCAGCACGCATTCGGGAGGATTCAACTGAGTATCAAGAGGTCGTGGAATTTACCAAGAGTCTGGCGCGTTTAGAATGTAATGTGATAAGTGGTGGTGGTCCTGGCATAATGGAGGCGGCTAATCGTGGGGCAATGGCGGGTAAATTAACCGATTCACCGGTCAAATCTGTTGGGATTAATATAGAGTTGCCGTTTGAGCAAAAAAATAATCCATATCTCGATGAATGCTTTCCACATAAAACATTTTTTACCCGCTTACAACATTTTACCGCGATAACTGATTGCTTCGTTGCGTTTTATGGTGGAATTGGTACGGTATTAGAAATTCTAACGGTTTTGCAATTAATGCAAGTGAAGCAAATTTCAAATCGTAAATTGATCTTGGTTGGAGCGATGTGGCCAGGCTTAATTAAATGGTTTGAGTCCGAGATGTTAAATGAAGATATGCAGCTGATTCATAGCGGAGATTTACTGATACCATACCTGGTGCCGCATTATCAAGATGCGTTAGAGATAATCAAGCAGCATAAAACTCAACTTGATTTGTAGAATATTAATATAAATTTGAAAGAATTAGAGATGGAACAACTTTCCCAAGTTTTAAGCGTTGCACTGAATGAAATGAAGTTAATTGCTTCAATTCATGATCTAGAGCAACTTAAGTCGCGCTATGTTGGAAAACAGGGCTTAATTACTGCATTTATGCAGAAATTAAAAGATTTAGCTCATGAAGAGCGCAAGGCTTTTGGGGCACAAGTTAATCAGGTTAAAACCGAGTTTGAGACCGCTTTAGTTGTGCAACGGGATGCGATTTTAGCGCAGGAATTAAATAATAAATTAGCTAATGAAAGCATTGATGTTAGTTTACCTGGTCGTGGCTGTGGTACTGGTAGTTTGCACCCTGTTACGTTGGCGCTTAATCGGGTTGTGAAAATTTTTGCACAACTCGGGTTTGCAGTTGCTGATGGTCCAGAGATTGAAAATGATTATTATAATTTTAAAGCTTTGAATATTCCCGATAATCATCCTGCACGCGCGATGCAAGATACTTTTTATACCGAAGCAGGTAATGTTTTACGTACGCACACTTCGCCAATTCAAGTACGCTATGCAGAAACGCGTACGCCACCGATTAAAATTGTCGCTCCAGGGCGAGTTTATCGGGTGGATATGGACGCGACGCATTCACCAATGTTTCACCAAATGGAGTTATTGTGGATTGAAAATGGAATTAGCTTTGCTAATTTAAAAGCGATTATTATTGAATTTATGCGTAAATTTTTTGAAGATGATAGCTTACAAGTGCGGTTCAGAGCTTCTTTTTTCCCATTTACAGAACCTTCGGCTGAAATTGATATTTTCTTTAGTAAGACTGGTAAGTGGTTAGAGGTTGGCGGTTGCGGTATGGTACATCCTAAGGTGCTTAATTATATGAATATTTCCAGTAATGAATATACTGGTTTTGCCTTTGGTTTTGGGATTGATCGTTTAGCGATGCTTAAATATGGTATTACCGATTTACGTTTGATGTTTGAAAATGATTTAGATTTCTTGACGCAATTTAAGGGTTTATAAGATGAAAATTTCATGGAATCATTTACAAAGTTTCTTTAGTGACGCTTTGGATAAAAATTTAGTATTAGAGCGCTTGACGATGGCTGGGTTGGAAGTTGAAGAAGATCAACCTGTAGCGCCAGAATTTAGTGGTATTGTAGTTGGTTTAGTTACTGAATGCGTTAAACATCCTGATGCAGATAAATTATCGTTATGCAAAGTTGATGTCGGTTTGCCTGAGCCGTTGCAAATTATTTGTGGTGCTAGCAATGTCGGTGTTGGGGTTAAAGTTCCTTGTGCGCAAGTTGGTGCAGTTTTACCAGAGAATTTTAAAATTACCGAACGTAAAATGCGTGGCATCGTTTCTTATGGCATGTTATGTAGTGGTAATGAAATTGGCTGTCCAAGCGATGTCGATGGCTTACTTCTTTTACCAGAAGATGCTCCAATTGGTGTGGATGTGCGTGAGTATTTAGATTTAAATGATCGTGTGATTGAATTTAAAATTACGCCAAATCGGGGTGATTGCTTATCTTACACTGGTTTAGCACGTGAAATTAGTGCTTTAACTGGATTTAAACTTAAGTCTGCTGCTGATACGCTCAATTACCTGCAGCAAATTAGTTCACAACTTAGCCTGCAGGTTGCAGCGCCACAAGAGTGTCTACATTACGTTGGTCTAATTGTGCATAATGTTAATAATACTGGAAGTAGTCCCAGTTGGTTAATTAAACTGCTGGAACGTAGTGGTATTCGTTCGATTTCTCCAGTGGTGGATATTACCAATTATGTGATGTTACAACTAGGGCAGCCGATGCATGCTTTTGATTTTGCTGCCGTTAAAGTTGGTATTCATGTACGCATGGCAAGTCAAGCTGAGCAATTAAAACTTTTAGATGGCAAAACCGCCAATTTAGCTGAAAATACGTTAGTAATCTGTGATGCAAAAAATAATCCTCTGGCTTTAGCTGGGGTAATGGGTGGCATGGATTCTGGTGTACAATCAGAGACTTGTTCTTTGATTTTGGAGAGTGCTTTTTTTGCACCTGATATGATTCAAGGTCAAGCGAAACGTTATGGGGTTAGTTCAGATTCGGCGTTTCGTTTTGAACGTGGGGTTGATCCGCAAATTCAGCATGATGCGATTAATTTAGCGGCACAATTATTGGTCGATGTTTGTGGTGGAACTCCAGCCGAATATTTGCATTTCTCATCTCAGGAAAAATTAATTAAACCAGCTGCGCTTAAATTACATTTTACTGAAATTGATAATTTTGTTGGTGAGAAAATTGCCCATGACCAAATTATTACTATTTTAGCTGATTTAGGTTGTCAGTTAAGTCTTGACGGTGATGATGGCTTTGAAGTGGTGCCACCAAGCTACCGCTTTGATTTAAAGCTTAAACAAGATATTATCGAAGAAATTATTCGTGTATATGGGTATGATCGGATTGAAGCAAAAATGCCAAAATTAACCTATAACCTAAATTCTTTGGATGAGCGTCAAATTCAACTTAATACCTTCAAGCAAACGCTGGTTGGGCATGGATTCAATGAAATAGTTAGCTATGCATTTATTGAAGATAAATATGCAGAATTGTTTGCCGATAAGCAAATTAAATTAATCAAGCTACAAAATCCAATCGCGGGCTTAAATATTCTACGCAATAATCTAGTAGCTGGTTTGATTAAGAGTTTGCAATATAATCTCAATCGTGGTTGTGAGCGGGCGCGCTTGTTTGAGTTAGCGCGGGTTTTCCATGGTGAGTCCGCAGAGCAGCAGCCATTACAGCTAGCAGGTTTAATTTATGGTAAAATCTCTGCTTTGAATTGGACAGCGAGTCAAGAGTGCGTTGATTTTTATGATTTACGCTTGGTGCTTGAAGAATTATTGCTTAATTATGGTGAGCTAAGTTTAGTGAAGTATGTTTCAAATGATCAACTTTATCACCCAGGACGCAGTGCACAGATTAAGCTTGGTGAGCGTGAGGTTGGTTTTATTGGCCAACTGCATCCTAAATTTGCTGCAGAAATTAATGGTATAGATTTACCATATATTTTTGAAATAAATTTGGAGCATTTACCTGAGCCTAGCGCCTTTAAATTAAAACCAAGTAGCAAATTTCAAAAGGTATCACGTGATTTGGCGTTTGTGATTTCTCAAGAAACGCAAGTTGGTGCAATTATGCAACAAATTAATCAGCTTGAAATTAATGAGTTAATTGATTTAGCCGTTTTTGATATTTTCCAAGGTGGCAATTTAGCCGCGGCGGAAAAAAGCGTTGGGTTTAACTTTATTTTTCAAGCCGAGAAAACTTTGGCGGATGAAGAAATTAATTTGTGGTTAAGTTCAATTAAATCTTTAGTGTGTGATAAGTTTGCAGCTCGCCTGCGTTAATTTTTAAATTTAAATATTTTTCCGAGGAAAACATGACAAGTACAGTAACAAAAAATGATTTAATTCAAGTGGTTATGGATAATTCTGAATTAACTCGCGTTGAATCATACCGTTTAGTTGAAGATTTTTTTGACGTAATGAGTAAGAGTTTAGAAGATGGAACTGAAGTAAAGGTTTCGGGTTTTGGTAATTTTGTGCTGCGTGATAAGAGTCCACGAGTTGGTCGCAATCCTAAAACTAAAGAAGAATTTCCGATCAATGCGCGTCGCGTAGTTTCATTTCATACCAGCAATTTATTAAAAGAGCAAATCAAAGGTTTTAAACCTGAGTAATTTATAGGGTGAAATACCTGAGTGATTTAGTGTGGCATAACCATAAAATTAATGTGGCGATTTTGTGCCTATGCTAAAATCACGGCTAGAGAAATCATGAAAGGATTTTACAATGTTTAAACAATATTGGAAAGAAATTTTCTGTTTACTCGTGATAAAAGCTGTTTTATTAACTGGTTTGTGGTATAAATCTTTTCGGACGCCACCACAATTAGATGATAAGGCTGCTGGCGAGCACATTATTTATTAATTTTTGAGGGTTAAAACTATGGAAACACTAGTTGACTTATCGCGTTTACAGTTCGCGATAACGGCACTGTACCATTTTATTTTCGTACCACTTACACTTGGTATGACGTGGTTATTGGTAATTATGGAAACGATCTACGTAATTACTGGTAAACAAATTTATAAAGATATGACCAAGTTCTGGGGTAAGCTTTTTGGGATTAATTTCGCAATTGGGGTTACCACTGGTCTTACGATGGAGTTCCAATTTGGTACGAATTGGGCTTACTATTCGCATTATGTGGGTGATATTTTCGGTGTGCCTTTGGCAATTGAAGGCTTAATGGCTTTCTTCTTAGAGTCAACTTTCATTGGGATGTTCTTTTTTGCTTGGGATCGTGTATCTAAAAAGCAACATTTGCTTTTCACTATCTTAGTTGCAGTTGGATCAAATTTATCGGCGTTATGGATTTTAGTTGCCAATGGTTGGATGCAAGAGCCAGTTGGTACTATTTTCAATCCAATTACGATGCGGATGGAAATGTCGAGTTTTTATGCGGTATTGTTTAGTCCAGTTGCGCAAGCTAAATTCTTCCACACTACCTGTGCTGGTTACGTTACCGCATCGGTATTTGTTATGGGTATTTCAGCATTCTACTTATTAAAAAAACAAGATTTACCGTTTGCTCGTCGTTCATTTAAGATTTCAGCGTTATTTGGCTTCTTTGCCTCAATTGCTGTAATTATCATGGGTGACCAATCTGGTTTATATGTTTATCATGCACAACCGTCTAAATTGGTGGCGATTGAAGGTGTTTGGCATACTGAAAAAGCTCCAGTTGGTTGGTCTGTTCTTGCTTGGCCAGATCAAAAAACTCATTCTAATTTATTTGATGTTAAGATTCCTTACATCGGTAGCTTAATTTTAACGCATGATTTTACAACTGATGTAAAAGGTGCTGATGAGATTATTGCTGAAAATAAAGTTAAAATTGTTCAAGGTCAACAAGTTTTACTACAGTTAGAACAA
>DPRZ01000124.1 GCA_003538525.1 Neisseriales bacterium | reverse complement strand
CCATGATCTTTAAGCCAAATTTGCTCATATTTATGCAGCAGTTTTTTAGCGCGAATTGGTAAAATAATTCCATATAAAATTGGATACCAGAGTAATTTTGGTAATCCAACCACCCTCTGATCAGATAAAAATTGGCGCAAAAAATCTCGAATTGCGCCAACCGTTAAATCCTCAGGCGAGCCTAAATTAACCAATAAAATTAATTTCTTAACTGGTTGAGCCATTAAATTTCCTAATTTAAATTAATTATCATCTGATTTAGAGTGCTTAGCATCATTGGCAGCAGAACTTTTCTTAAAACTATGTTCATCACCTTTAAGTAAGCGCACAATATTCGTGCGATGTTTTAACACTACCAACACCGCAATCATTAGCGTCGCACCAAAATAAGCCGTATTCCCAAATAAGACATACGCATAAAGTGGGGAAAGTAAGGTTGCTAAAACCGCAGCTAATGAGGATACTCGCGATACTTTAAACACCACAAACCACGTAATAATTAAGAGCAAAGCCAATAATGGACTAAAGCCTAACATCACACCGATCGCACTGGCAACCCCTTTGCCGCCTTTAAATTTGAAGAAAATTGGGAAAATATGTCCAAAGACCACCAACATCCCGCAAATACCAACGATCGCCTCGCCACCATCAACGCCACGCATCACATAGCGCGCAATTAAAACAACGATCAAACCTTTAAGCAAATCACCCAATAAGGTAAACACTGCAGCTTTTTTATTACCACTACGCATGACATTGGTCGCTCCCGCATTATTTGAACCATAACTGCGTGGATCGTCCATTTTCATAAATTTACTAACGATTATTGCAAACGAGAGCGAACCGACTAGGTAAGCAATAATAAGCATTGAATATAAAGAGTAATTCACACCTGAAACCTCGAAATATAAAAATTTTGCCGTGCCTAATAAGACACATTAAATTGAACATTGTTGGTACCAACCGATACCGCGGTATTCTCACCAGCTTTCAATGGAATCGCAATACTTTGCTTAAGCTTATCCTCAATTGACAAATTATTCAATTGTGCTGAATAAGGCTGCATTGCGGTTTGATTGGAATTGGTAATATTGAAATTATTAATCGCATTTTGGTTATAGGTATTACCATCACGATTATAATATTGCGAGTTAGCCCCTTGATTGGCACTAGCCGTCACCACGTTACTACCTGAAACTGGTTGAATTATTTTCTGAGCGAGTGCCGCGCTAGAGGCTTGCTTAACACAAGATGGATTGTGAATTTTATCGCAATACCAATAACTTTCATTGCTTTTGGCATTACGTTGTTGACTAGCTTCAGGAATACTAAATGCCGTTACTGGATTAGCGTTAGCACTTTCAACTCTACTACTTGAACTAATAAGGTCTGGCACAAAATCATCCAAGCCTAGCGCAAAAGCGTTAAGCTGAATGCAGGCTAAACACAGCAACCAACAACGAGCCATTTTCACAACCAGCTATCTATACAGAAAATGATGAACCACAACCACAGGTAGTTTGTGCATTTGGATTTTTAATCGTAAATTGTGAGCCCTCAAAAGAGTCCAAATAATCAATCTCAGCTCCCAATAAATATTGGAAGGAAATAGAATCAACCAAAAATTTAACTCCATCTTTATCAACGATAAAATCATCTTCATTGGTAATTTCATCAAAAGAGAAACCATATTGGAATCCAGAACAACCACCACCAGAAATAGATACACGCAATTTTAGTTCAGGATTACCCTCTTCTTCAATTAGATCACGAACTTTATTCACTGCATTATCGGTAAAGTTAATTTGATTTTCCATGCTTAATAATCCTATAAAATTAAATTCAGTATGCCAATTATAACAAAAAATCCTCCGCTAAAGCGAAGGATTTTTAGCTAAGCTTAAGAAAAGCCTTAGACTATAGCAGCTGCAGCAACTTCTGCGGCAAAATCTACAACTTTTTTCTCAATACCTTCACCAACGACAAACATCGTGAATGAATTTACTTTAGCATTTTTAGACGCTAATAATTTTTCTACCGTTAAATCTGGGTTTTTCACAAACGGTTGACCTAACAAGGTAATTTCAGCTAAGAATTTAGCAATCCGACCCTCAACCATTTTAGCGACGATTTCAGCTGGTTTGCCAGATTCAGCAGCCTGCAATGAATAAATACGACGTTCTTCTTCAATTTTCTCAGCATCAACATTTTCTTTAGACACACAAACTGGTTTAGACGCAGCAACATGCATTGCAATATCACGACCCAATTCAACGTCGCCATTTAAATCAACTAACACGCCAATTTTTTTGCCATGTAAATAACTTGCCAAAACACCTTCAGTCGTATAAGTTTGGAAACGACGCACAGAAATATTTTCACCTAATTTAGCAATAATATCTTTACGGGTTTCTTCAACAGTTTTACCTGAAGCTAATTTAAGTTCAGCTAATTCTTCAACTGTAGTAACTTGGTTGTCTACCAAAGCCGCAGCAACTTGATCAGCAAAGGCAATAAAGCTATCATCTTTAGCCACAAAATCAGTTTCACTGTTAACTTCGATTAACGCACCGCGTTTACCATCAGCACTAATTGAAATTACAACCGTACCCTCAGCGGCAGTACGACCAGCTACTTTAGAAGCCTTAGCACCACTTTTAACCCGAATTAATTCTTCGGCTTTTTTAATATCGCCATCGGCTTCAACCAAAGCACGTTTGCATTCCATCATGCCTAAACCAGTCATTTCACGTAATTGCGCAACCATCGCGGCAGTAACATTTGCCATTTTAAACTCCTGTACTTTATATAATAAATTAAATTCAAATAAAATTAAACCGTAACTGAGTTACGGCTTATCGAAAATTACTCAGCAGCCTCATCGCCTGCTTTTTTAACTCTTCTTACGGTCTTAGCTTCTTCAGCGGCATCTTCAACCATTTCAACTTTAACTGCTTTAGCTAAATCAGAAATCGTTTCACCTTTAGCTGCCAAAATTGCATCTGCAATCGCTGTAGCGTAAAGTTTAATTGCACGCGCTGAATCATCATTACCAGGAATAACGTAATCAACACCTGATGGATCATTGTTAGTATCAACAATACCAATTACAGGAATACCTAATTTTTGCGCTTCTTGAATCGCAATATCATGCATACCAGTATCAATCACAAACATTGCTGATGGTAAACCTTTCATATCGGCAAT
>DPRZ01000009.1 GCA_003538525.1 Neisseriales bacterium | reverse complement strand
ATCAAAAAGATCAAAAAGATCAAGCTAAACCAAATCAGCCAGAGCAAAAACCCACGCCGAGTCCAAGTCCGCAGCCAACACCTGCGGCGAATACGCCGAGTCCAGCGAAAAATTCGCCACAACCAACGCCAACTCCGCAAAATATGAATGGGTCGAATAGCAATAATCCACCACAAAATTATCAAGAGCAACAGGTTCGTGCGGCACTGGCACAAATTCCAGATGATCCAGGTGGTTTATTACGCAATAAATTCTTGCGGGACTATCAATTGCAACAAGGAGGCACGAATGATTAAAAAAAGTCTGCTCATTCTGAGCTTAAGTTTAATGCTCCCATTTGCCAATGCAACGATTATGGCAAACGTTGATCATGCTGATTTGGAATTGGGACAAAGCTTAACTTTGAGCATCACACTACCCAATTCTGGTGATATGCCTGATCTTGCGCCACTCAAAGCCAATTTCAATATTTACGGCACCAGTAGCAGCAGCCAAATTAGTATTATTAATGGTCAACGCAGTTCACAAGCAACCTTTGACATTACGCTAATGCCTAAAAATGCGGGGAAACAATTTATTCCTGCGCTCAAAGTTGGCAATGATACAACGGCGCAAATTGCAATTAATGTAAGTAAAAACTCGGCAAGCAATCAAACCAATGCGCTGGCAAAAAATAATTTGTTGGCAGAATTAATCCCTACTAAAACTAGCAGCTATGTTGGTGTGCCGATCGTATTGCGCCTAAAAATTTATGTTGGCGTAACTGTCAATAATCTCAGCATGGATAACTTTAATTTACCTAACGCAAAAATCCAACCACAAGGTAAAGCCATCCAATATCAAGACACGCATAATGGGCGTAATTATCAAGTTGTTGAGCAAAAATACTTACTTACGCCAAATTCAGTCGGCACATTAAGCGTTCCAGCGCTACAAATTCGTGGTGAAATTCCGCGCAATGCCAATCGTGGTAACGGCTTTTTTGCCATGCTTGATCAACAACCCTTTGTCTTAACGACTAAGCCAGTGGATCTAACAATCAAACCAATTCCTAATGCGATGAATCCAAGTAACTGGCTACCTGCGAGCCAATTAAAGCTTAGCGAAGATTGGCAACCTAAGGCTACAACTATCCGCGTTGGAGAAGCGCTAACTCGTAACATAACTTTAGAGACCGATGGCGTTCCTGCAAGTTCGCTACCTGAATTACAGTTTAGCAATCCCAAAGGTATTAATGCTTATCCCGAAAAATACAATAGTTCAGACACGGTAGCCAATAATAAATTACACGCTAGCAAAACCTTTAAAATTGTCTATGTTGCTACTCAAGCTGGTAAAGTTGAATTTCCTGCTACCAACGTTAAATGGTGGGATATTGACAATAATAAATTACAACAAGTAACTTTGCCAGCAACCAACTTTGAAGTTTTACCTGAACATGGCAATGCAAATAATTCAATTAGCCCAACACCAAGCTCAGCACCACAAAAAAATTCAAGCACACCAAACGAAACTGCGCCAACTAGCAAATGGTTTTATATTTCAATGGCAATCGCAGCGGCTTGGATCATTACCATGGCAGGAATTTATTTACTCTGGCGCTCACGCTCAAAACCTAAGACCAGTAAGCAAAAATTTGCCACAGACCAGCTAACTACGCTTGAACCACGAACAGAAAAAGAGTGCTTTAAAGCGCTGCTAAACGCATGTCAACAGCAAAATTTAAGTACAACGAATCAGTATTTAATTCGCTGGGCAGCGTTCCATTGGCAAACTAAAGTTTATTCGGTCGCTGATATTAAGGATTTACAAGCTAATCCAAACTTGAATCAGCTTCTGGATCAGTTTACTCAAGCGCTGTATCGTGGCGAAGAATTTAATCAATTTCAAGCACTGGCTGATGAGTTAACACATTTTACGAAACAAAAGGCACAAAAAACGACTAAAACCATCTTGGAAGATTTTTATCCACACTAAGGGCAAGCGCAATTAGTTTTAATGTGGCAGTTAAGCAACTTAATTTATTGGAATTATATGTTAAAATAAGCTCTTAACCAAATTAAGAGTAAGCCAAACCACATGAATATCGCACAAATCGAAACTAATTTACAAAACTTGATGCAAAACTTCAATCAAGAAACTTTTATTTATGAATTTATGCTGGCGTTTGGCTTCCCCAAAACCACGATTGCGCGCCTACAAAAAGGCGGGACAAACATGTCCAAAATTGATGGCGAGATTTTACTCAAGAAAAAACTCTGGTTTAAACCAGTGGCTAGCGCACAACTCTATCAAACCATCGATGAACTTAAACATAACCCTGATGCGATTAAACATGATCCGCGTTTTGTAATAGTTAGCGATTATCAGCAATTATTAGCCATCGACAGCAAAACCAAAGACACACTGGATATCAAACTAAGCGACATCACCAAATACTTTGATTTCTTTTTACCGTGGGCTGGCATGGAAAAAGCCACCTATCAAGGCGAAAATCCTGCCGATGTCAAAGCTGCCGAGAAAATGGCAAAACTTTTTGATGAGATAAAAAAATCAAACCCCACAAATACAAAAGAGGAAATCCACGCTTTAAATGTGTTTTTAACAAGGCTTTTGTTTTGTTATTTTGCAGAAGATACGGATATTTTTCCCACTCAAAACCAATTTACAAACTACATAAAAAGTGTGAGTTGTGAAGATGGAAGTGATTTGCATATTCACTTAAATACTCTTTTTGATACTTTGAACTCTACAAATAGGGATATTTCAAATCATCTAAAAGAGTTTCCTTATGTAAATGGTGGATTGTTTAAAGAAGTTTTCCCACCACTTATTTTTACAAGTTTGAGCAGAAAACTAATCATTGAGTGTGGAGCAGAACTTAACTGGTCGCTTATCAATCCTGATATTTTTGGTTCGAT
>DPRZ01000088.1 GCA_003538525.1 Neisseriales bacterium | reverse complement strand
GCAATTCCAGCTTTGGTAAGTGCGTTAAATAAAGTTGATTTACCTACGTTTGGTAGGCCGACAATTCCACATTTTAATGACATAGTAGTTACCTTAAATATAATATATGCTCATTTTAGCATAAATTTATCCCTCAAGAGAGTCAAAATCTCTTATAATAACAGTTTATATTTACATTTTAAATTACAGATGATCAAAGAGGATGAATTATGTGTGGGATTAGTGTTAGACCAAGTCGCTACGGTAGTGAGAGTTTAATTAGTTACCGTGGACCAGATATTACCAAAATTAAACAAGTTGAAGATTATACGTTTATCTTTCATCGCTTAGCGATTATGGATACGTCACATGCGGCAGATCAGCCGTTTGAAGATAAACGTTGGGTTATGGTATGTAATGGCGAAATTTTTAATTATAAGCATTTAAAACAGACTTATACCGACTATCCATTTATTTCACATTCTGACTGTGAAACAATTATTCCAGTTTTAGAAAATCATCGTTTGGTTGAAGCGTGTAATATTTTAGATGGCGAATTTGCTTTTGTGGCCTACGATAAGCGCCATAAACGTGTAATTGCTGCACGCGATGCAATGGGGATTCGTCCATTATTTTATGGTTATACACAAGAGGGACAAATTGCATTTGCTTCTGAAATGAAAGATTTGTTAGCGTTTTGTGAAAAAATTTATCCATTCCCACCAGGACATTATTATAATGGTGAAGACATTCGTCCATTCTGTGAATTATATCGCTTACCAGGTGGTAAACAATATGACATGGAAAAAATCTTAACTAATATTCGTAATATTTTAATCGCCAGTGTCGTTAAACGCTTAGATGCCGATGTGCCAATCGGTTATTTGTTAAGTGGTGGTTTGGATTCGAGCTTGGTGTGTGCAATTGCGCAACGTCATACCGTGAAACCAATTACAACTTTTGCCATTGGTCTGGACTACAATCCAATTGATTTGAAATATGCCAAACAAGTTGCTGATTATTTAGGTACTGATCATCATGAAGTAATTTTCACCAAAGAAGATATTAAAAATGTTTTACGTACAATTATTTGGCATGCCGAAACTTGGGACGTGACCACGATACGTGCGAGTACACCGATGTACTTATTGTGTAAATACATTCGTGAAAATAGCGATATTCGGGTGGTATTAAGCGGTGAAGTTAGTGATGAATTATTTGGTTATAAATATACCGATTATGCACCAACTGCGACTGAATTTCAAAAAGAATCGCAAAAACGGATTAAAGAATTATACATGTATGATGTGCTACGTGCTGATCGTGCGATTGCAGGAAATAGTCTTGAAGCTCGTGTGCCGTTCTCAGATAAACAATTCGTGACTTATGTTATGGAAATTGAACCAGAGCTTAAATTAAATACTTATAATATGGGTAAATATTTACTTAGAAAAGCTTTTGATACTGCAGATTATTTGCCAACTGAAATTTTATTGCGTGATAAAGCAGCATTTTCAGATGCGGTTGGTCATGGCATGGTCGATTGCTTGATTGAAATGGCAGAAGAATTATACAGCGATGCCGAATTTGCTGCGAAAGTTGCAGAGTACACTGAGAATAAGCCGTTAAGTAAAGAAGGCTTGATGTATCGTGAAATCTTCCGTGAAATGTTCCCGAATCAAGATCATGTGATTTGCGGTTATTGGCTGCCAAATCGTGAATGGCCAAATTGTGATTTAGATGATCCATCGGCACGTCATTTGCCAAATTATGGTGCTAGCGGCGAATAGTTATAGGGTTTTGATTTTAAGCTTAAAATATATCTTGCCAGCTAACTAATTTAGATGTTAAAATTCGTCCCTCATGCCGAAGTTGGTCGCGACTTGGCAGACTTTAATAGAAATAAAAGGAATAAAAATATGTCATTTGCAAAATTAATCGCTGAAATCCGTAACGAACACGAGCAAGGTCGAGGAGCGAGCCGCCGCCTACGTCGTGATGGTAAAGTTCCAGCTATCGTTTATGGTGCACACGCTGATGCGGTTGCCGTAAAATTTGATCACAATACAATTTTCCACGCCTTAAAAAAAGAAGCGTTCCATACTTCAGTTTTAGATGTAGAAATTAATGGTAAATCTGAACAAGTAGTTTTACGTGATTTTCATTTTCATGCATTCCGTCCAGAAGTATTGCATTTAGATTTACAACGTGTATCTGCTACTGAAGAAATTCACATGAGCATTCCATTGCATTTCATTAATGAAGATACTTCGGTTGCGGTTAAAACTCAAGGTGCTCACATCACTCATGTGGCAACAGACGTTGAAGTTCGTGCTTTGGCAAGTAACTTACCACAATTTATTGAAATCGATTTGGCTCAGTTCCAAGCTGGTCAATCATTACATTTATCAGATTTAGTTTTACCTGCTGGTGTTCGTTTAGAAAAATTATTACGTGGCGAAGATGCTGTGTTAGTAATTGCCGCTGGTATTGCTGAAGTTGCAGATGTTGAGTTTGTTGCTCCATCAGATGTACCTGCAGAAAAAGGTACGACTGCTGAGTAATCTCACCAGTTCTTAAAGGCCTAGGTTTCACAACCTAGGTTTTTTTATAGGTATTGTTATGATAAAATTAATTGTTGGCTTGGGGAATCCTGGGCGAGATTATAGTGCGACACGGCATAATGCTGGGTTTTGGTTAGTTGATTTATTAGCACGTAAATTGGGCGCTAATCTTATTCTTGAAGGTAAATACTTTGCTGAAGTAGCTAAAGTAAAAGTTGCAGGCAATGATTTATGGTTATTAAAACCACAAACCTATATGAATTTATCGGGTAAAGCTGTGCAAACATTAGCGAATTTTTATAAGATTCAACCCGAAGAAATTTTGGTGGTGCATGATGAACTTGATTTTACGCCTGGCACCACTAAACTCAAGCAAGGCGGTGGCAATGGCGGACATAATGGTCTTAAAGATATTGATCGGGTAATTGGTAAAAATTATTGGCGAGTGCGAATTGGCATTGGACATCCTGGTGATGCCAGTAAAGTTGCTGGTTATGTTCTAAGTAAGCCTTCATTAGATGATTTAATTGAAATTGAACGTAATTTGGATAAAGTTCTTAGCGTGAGTGAGGAATTAATTGCGGGTAATTTTGCGAGTGCCCAGAAAATATTGCATACTAAGTAAAATTAGTAGCTCTAACTAATGTATTATGCTTAATTTAATAAAGGTATTTTAAGTTGTAGTTGAAAACTAGCGGGTTAATAATGTGTTTCATTGTGCTTAAATTAAAAGGTTGTGGTTTTGTCAGAACAAAGTCGGTTTAAATTCATATTTTTTATTGTTGTAACTAGCTCGATTGGTCAAATTGCTGCCGAAGTATATATTCCATCGCTACCTTATATTAGCCGTGATTTTCAGGTAAGTAGCTCATTAACGCAGTTGTCTATCGCCGTGTTTTTGTTCGGAATGTCCTTGCCTGGGATTTTATTTGGCTATATTTCGGATTTCTTTGGGCGGCGTAAGATTCTACTAATTGCTACTAGTTTAAGCGGTTGTGGAACCTTGTTATGTCTAATGGCGCCAAATATTTACGTATTAATTCTGGGGCGATTTATTCAAGGACTGGGGTTTAGTGGTGTAGGGAGTTTGAGCCGCGCGATTTTACGTGATCGTATGAGCGGGGTTGAGCTTGCGCGTTATGTTTCATACTTGGCGATGATAACCGTATTAGCTATTGATATTTCACCATTTATTGGTGGGTTCTTGCAGGAATATTTTGGCTGGCGACCAATTTTTGCGCTGCTTTTAGTGTATAATTTACTCGCAATTTATTTGAGTTATCAATTTAAAGATAATCTT
>DPRZ01000145.1 GCA_003538525.1 Neisseriales bacterium | reverse complement strand
GAAGATGAGGTGATTCCTTTAAGCGCAATTTATGAATGGGCGGAACAACATGATGTGCCAGTGAGTGTGTTTATTAAAACCGGGCATTTTTTTCATGGTAAATTAGTGCAGTTGCAAAATTATTTAACTCAAGTGGTGAATGTCTAAGATGAAAGTTTGTCATATTACTTCGGTGCATCCACGTTACGATATTCGGATTTTTATTAAAGAATGCCAAGCTTTAGCACGTGAACATCAAGTTAGCTTGATTGTCGCTGATTCGCTCGGTGATGAACTGCATTCGGGTATCCACATTTATGATGTGGGTAAAGTCGCTGGTGGACGGCTTAAGCGGATGCGCGTTACCAGCCAAGCTATTTTTAATCAAGTTTGTGCGCTTAAGCCGCAAGTTGTGCATTTCCATGATCCTGAGTTAATTGGCATTGGGCGTAAATTAGCTCGCCTAGGTTACAAAGTTATTTATGATGTGCATGAAGATGTGCCGAAACAAATCATGAATAAGCATTGGATTCCAAAATTATTGCGTCCAGTGATTTCACTTTATGTGGAATGGCAAGAGCGTAAGGCGGCAAATGAATTTGCGGGGGTGATTTGTGCGACGGAGATTATTACCCAGCGGTTTGTTCGCTACAATCCCAAAAGCATCGCAATTCATAATTATCCAATTTTAGCTGAATTAACGCAGTTAAACGTTACATGGCAACAACGCAGTGATCATCTGTGTTATCTCGGCAGTATTTCGGAAACGCGTGGTATTTTACCCTTGGTGGATTCTTTAGCGCTTAGTGGTTTAACCTTGGATTTAGCTGGACCGTATAGTGGTGACAGCGAAAGTAAGATTAAAATAAGTCAGGGCTTTAAGCAAGTCAACTATCATGGAATTTTAAATCGTCAACAAGTCAGCGAATTACTGGGGCAAGTTAAAATTGGCATGGTTACGTTGCTACCAACGCCAAGTTATTTAGAGTCTTTGCCAATTAAATTATTTGAATATATGCTAGCAGGGATTCCTGTAATTACTTCTAATTTTCCACTGTGGCAGTCAATTGTGCAAGGGCATAATTGTGGCTTGATGGTCGATCCGTCCGATGCGCAGGCAATTGCTGCAGCCTGTAAGTGGTTATTAGAGAATCAAGAACAAGCTAAGCAAATGGGAGAGAATGGGCGTCAAGCGGTGTTAAATCATTATACCTGGGATCAAGAGCAGGAGCGCTTGCTGGCTTTTTATCGTCAGCTAGAGAGTTAAATTTATTCTTTTACATCTTGCGGTTTACGCATTAATTCATTCAATAATAAAATTAGCGCTAAATATTTAACACCGATCAGGCTTTGTAATAACCAAGGCTGATTTTTAATCACAAATAAGAACAATCCTTGGCAAAAATTAGGAATTTCCAATAAGTAAAAATAGCGCCAATTAACCTTATAGTCCAGTAATGCCAAACATGGTAGAAGATATAAATTATATTGCGGCGAATAAATTCGATCGGTTAATAGAAATAAAATCATAACCGCAGTTAATTTGCGTATCAGCGACCACTGTGAATATTTGCGCAGAATTAGAAAATAGCCGCTCGCAAACAACAGCAAACTTACCTTACCTGACCAACTCCCAATTCCAAAATGATCAAATAAAACATAGACTAGCCAAGTCCATGAAGCATCATGGCTGTTTTTGGCAAAATTTTCTTGAATTTGCCACAGATATGGATAAATCCAGCGCGCCCAATCGGTGAGCATAATATTCAAATTACACGCCAGCCAAGTAATCACAAAGAGCATAACTAATTTCAAGCGCTGTTTAGGTGGATTGGTCAATAGATATATAGGTAGCAGAAAAATCGGGAAAACTTTAATTGCGGTGCCGATGGCAAGGCTTAAAATCGCAGCAGAGGGTTTTTGTTGCTGTTGAAAATAGTAACTTAGGATAATGCACAAAATTGGAATTAAATCCACATTATACAGGGCATAAAATAGAAAGTTCGGGGCAAATATCCAGTAGCGGATTATTTGGCCGGGTTTTCCAGCTGCTAAATACAGCAATAGACTACAAGCTAATCCCGCACTTGCGATAAGGCTTGAAATAATTAGCGTGTAATAATTGTAGTTTTCTTTTATACCTGGAATTTTGGCAATTAGTTCAAATAAAAACTGCATTCCAGCTGGATATTCGATAGGGTAATTAAAGCCTTTACTCAGATAATTATTCCAGCAGTACCATAAATCACCAAAATAAGTGCTGAAATGGTTGTAAAACCAAAATGCAACATCTAAATTCATCCGACTTAAGTATTGTGGAATTAAGCTACTCAGTGTTAAACAGCTTAACAGTAAAATAATTTTGAGTTTAGTTGGATTTTTAAACGTGTGCATAAGACCTTTTGGAATAAAATATCTTTGTTGAAACGCGTATATTAGCATGTTTTAAGAGTATTTATTTTGCAAGTAAGCCTAAATTAAGTAAAAAAGTGTAATCACCGTGGCTTAATTAAAGCAAGCAATAATAGCCCGTGAAGTATTTATTGAAATAGGCTGCGACGTATATGTTTAAAATTGATCTTACACTTAATGAATGTTCAATTGAGCTGATTAATTTCACTTTCCTTGAGTAGTCTAGAATGAGTATGTTATAATTTCATCTCTAGCAAGCGCTAGATTTAATGTTAATTAAGTTACGTAAGGTATAAAAATTTTGAAAACTTTTTCCAGATATATTTTAAGTTTAGCTATTTTAATTTATATTGGTGGTTGTGCGGTTGGCAGCGATTATGTTAAACCAACACCACAACAAGTTAATCTACCCGCGGAGTGGCATGCTAAATTACCGCACAATGGAAGTGATTTGCAACTGATTGATTGGTGGGGGCAATTTAAAGATCCAACTTTAAGTTATTTAATTGAATCGGCGCTGCAAACTAATCCAAGCATTTTTCAAGCAATTGCCAAAATTAAGCAAGCGCAAGCTAATCTCCAAGGTAGTCGTTCATTTCTTTTTCCAAGTGTAACTGGGATTGGTTCGGCAGAAGTGGATAAAAATACTATAGTTTCAACTAATACAACTGGTGGAACGGGGGATGTTTTTTCAAATAATGGCATGACTAATGGTTATAGTGCTGGTGTCAATATGTCATGGGAGATTGATTTGTTTGGTGCGAATCGGCGGGCAATTGAAGCTTCTGAAGCGCGTTATGCTGCCAGTCAACAAAATTGGAATGATGCTAAAGTTTCATTAGCCGCACAAGTTGCCGATGTTTACGTGAGTATTCGTCAATGTCAAAACTTACTGCTGACCTATCAGGAAGAAAATAAATCTCGTCTAGCAACTCAAAATATCACTGAACTTCGTGTAAATGCAGGATTTTCACCGCGAACCGATGGCAATCAAGCCTCAGGATCGCTGTATCAAAATAGCAGTACCTTAGCGCAACAACGTGGCGTGTGTGAAAAATATGCCAATCAATTGGTTGCATTAAGTGGTGTCAGCCATACACAATTGGAGGCTAAATTAAGCGAAAGTTTTGGCTATATTCCACTACCCAAAGAAGTTAGCATAAATGCGTTACCCGCTGAAATTATCAATCAGCGTCCCGATGTTGCCGCAGCAGAGCGTAATTTGGCCGCGGCGAATGCTGATTTGAGTGTAGCTATTGCTAATCGCTATCCACAAGTATCACTAACTGGTTCAATTAGTGCCAATGGCGGGTCGCTATATGCTGGGCAGCCAACTTCTTGGTCACTTGGACCATCAATCAGTTTACCTTTCACCGATGGTGGTTATTTACGCGCGCAAGAAAGTTTAAGTTCGGCGAAGTATGAAGAAGCACTCGCAACTTATCGCAGCAAAATAATTAACGCAGTTCAGGAAGTTGAAGACTCTTTAGTCAGAATTAATGCGGCAAATCAGCGGGTTGTGGCGGCTGAAAAAGCTGAGCAAAATTATGCCGCGTATTTTGAAGGTTATAATCAAAAATACAATACGGGTTGGGCTAATTTATTAGATTTAGAGACGGTTCGCGTAACACTGATTGGCTCTAAGGAAAAACTGGCCTCAGCCAAGTTGGAACAAGTTGAAGCTTGGATCGCGCTGTATAAAGCAGTTGGTGGTGAGTGGAATAAAACGATTAGCCAGTAGTTTGTTGAATAGGTTGGCGACAAATTGCTGGGATTTTATGCTTTAGTTTCGTCGTTTAATGGATGTTTAAGTTTATTTTAATTGGTAATTACAAATGTTGCAAATAAAGAATCTTTTTTTGTGTTGTGGTCTTGCTGGTGCTTTGTGTGCTTGTGGTGGTAAGCCTGCTGCAGATAAAGCGCCTAACGAAAATAATGTTGCGGTCATGACGGTTACAACGGTCACACCTCAGCGTGAATCGATTCCATTGATCATAAATGCGAATGGTCTAATTCAGGCGTGGCAAGAAACAATTATTAGTGCTGAAGTTGGTGGACTGGATTTAATTGATGTGGAAGTAAATGTTGGGGATAAAGTAAAAAAAGGTCAATTATTAGCGCAGTTAAATGCCGCACAAATAAATGCTGATTTAATGGGGCAAATTGCGGATGTTGCCGAGGCTAAAGCCAATTTAGAGAAGGCTAATATTGAGGCGAATCAAGCGCGGAGTTTAGAAAAACTTGGCGCAATAAGTTCACAGGAATTATTACAGTATTTAACCACCCAAAAAACTACCCAAGCTAAATTAAATGCGGCGAATGCAAATTTATCTCTGCAACAACTTAAATTGAGTTACACGAAGGTAATTTCGCCAAATGACGGTGTGATTTCATCACGCACGGCGACAGCAGGAAGTATTGTACAAAGTGGAAGTGAATTATTTAGGCTTATTCGGCATAATAAATTGGAATGGCAAGCTGAAGTTGGTTTGGATGAATTGAATCAAATTGAATCAGGACAAGTTGTTACTATTCAATTAAATTCAAATGCCGTGATTAATGGTCGAGTGCGCCAAATTTCACCAATTTTAAATTTAAACTCCAAAAGCGGAATTGTTTATATTGATATTCCTGCTGAGAGTAGTTTAAAAATAGGCATGAGTGTTACGGGAAGTATTTATGCGGGTAGTTCAATGGGGTTATTGATTCCATTTAAGGCAGTAGTTAGTAGTGATGGCTATAATTATGTTATGCAATACTCTAAAACTGGGCGAGTACATAAAATTAAAATTGAGTTAGGGCGAATTAATGCTGATATGGCAGAAGTTAAAGCTGGTCTTAAACCAACCGATCGCATCGTCGTTGATGGCGCATCTTTTCTGAATGAGAGTGATTTAGTTACGTTAGCAAAGGTTAAATAAGCATGAATTTCTCTACTTGGGCAATCAAAAATCCAATTCCTGTTTTTATGTTATTTGCCTTATTAACTTTGGCGGGCTTATTTGGATTTCAGAAGTTAAAAATTAACAATTTTCCAGATATGGATTTCCCTTCGGTAAATGTGACCGTCTCATTACCCGGTGCTACACCAGAGCAACTTGAAGCTCAGATCACCCGTAAGGTTGAAGATAGTGTAGCGAATGTAAATGATATAAAACATATTAATTCAACCATTAGCGATGGCAGTTCAACTACGACAATTGAGTTTGATTTGGATAAAAATCTCCAAGACGCAGTGGATGAGGTAAAAGATGCCGTGGATAAAATTAAGGATCAATTTCCTGCTGGCAGTAATGAAGCTCAGATTAGTAAAGTTACGATGGGAAGCAATTCTATTTTAACTTATCAAATTAGTGGTCCGCTGGATACGGCCGATTTATCTTGGTTTGTCGATAATGAAATTAATAAATTATTGAGTGCTGTAGCTGGAGTTAGTAAAATTACGCGGCAGGGCGGGGTTGATCGTGAAATTCAGGTTCTACTTAATCCGAATAAATTAATTAGTTTAAATACGACAATAAATAACATTTCAAGTCAGTTATATAATGTTCGCCAAGATTTTTCTGGTGGTAGAGTTGCTGTTGGTGGCACTGAGCAAGTTATCCAAGCCAAGCCAAATATTTCAAATGTTAGTGATATAGCTAATTTGTATGTGCCATTATCTAATTCTAGGTATGTCAAGTTAAGTGAATTGGCAATGATTAAGGATACCAATGCCGAAATTCGTCAAATGGCTTTTTTGAATGGTAAACCTGT
This sequence comes from Neisseriales bacterium, assembly GCA_003538525.1. Taxonomy (GTDB): domain Bacteria; phylum Pseudomonadota; class Gammaproteobacteria; order Burkholderiales; family UBA11063; genus Aquella. Next base: position 504 of record DPRZ01000145.1, on the reverse strand, counting down.
AATTAGTTTTGAGGTTTATGCAACTAAAGGCTCCAGTGAGGTAAGCGTTGCAACCGCGGTGCGTAAAGTAATTCAGCAATATCAAGAAAAGCATACGAATATACAGATTAAAGAAATTAGCAATAGTGTGAGTGCGATTAAAAGTACTTATCATGGCTCAATGCAAGCACTATACGAGGGAGCAATTTTAGCCATTTTAGTGGTTTGGTTATTTTTGCGCGATTGGCGTGCAACGTTTGTAGCGGCAACTGCATTACCATTATCAATTATTCCAACCTTTGTGGCAATTTATTGGTTAGGATTTACCTTAAATACCATAACCTTACTCGCTCTTACTTTGGTAATTGGAATTTTAGTTGATGATGCAATTGTTGAAGTCGAAAATATTGTGCGGCATTTGAAATTTAATCCATCCCCAATTAAAGCTGCGATGGATGCTGCCACTGAAATTGGTCTGGCGGTGATCGCTACCTCGATAACCTTAGTTGCAGTGTTTTTACCAAC
>DPRZ01000289.1 GCA_003538525.1 Neisseriales bacterium | reverse complement strand
GAATTATCTAACCAGATGTATCATGTGTATAGTCCCTATCTGGTTGATCTTAGCATAATTTTTGCTCAAGACCCATCTTTAATGATTACTAAGCTATCCATCAATGAATTCATTGATAATCTGCTGAATAAACTTAACTTAAGTACCTATCAAGAGCAGATTGAAATGTTTATGTTACATCAAGGTTGGTTGGAAGAGTCCAGAGATCATCAACAAACGCGAGTACAGTTGGCGCATGACTCAACCACTATCATCTTGACAAAATTGGGAATAAATTGGCCACAAATTAATAGCTTACAATTAATTAATGATATTATATATAAAGCATATCAGGCGCGAATTAAGTTTTTAGCGGAGACGTTTACTGGCAATGATATTGGTGAAGATGTTTTATTTGAGTTAGCAAAAGTAGCTCAACTAGCACATTATAATCCAGGAGATATTATTGTAGGTCAGGAAGAAAATGATATCAAAATCAAAATCATCATGAATGGACTTGTGTATAACTATATTAAATCAAGTAGCGGTTGGATTAGTGCATTACAACTAAACAGTACTGGAAATATTGCAAATTTGGAAGCATTATTTAATAGAAAAAGTAGCTCAACGTACGAAGCCATATTTGGCAGCGTTACAACGCTTGAAATCACTAGTGATAATCTTAATCAGCTGGCTACACGTTACCCACAATTAAATTGTAATCTATTAAATCATTTTAAGAGATAAATCAGTTTTAAAACAAATGTGTGCCTGAGCCTGTTAAAATAACCAGATAAAAGGCTGTAATTACCTAAACAGATTGCAGCTTTGTTTTACAATATTAAATAAAATACTTTAGACTGGACGATGGGGGTAAATCCCCATACGACATAACTTTGCCATTCATTGAGTACGTAACGGTAAGTAAATTATCGCCAATTATTATTATTTTAGAATATTCTTGAGAATTAGCACTCGTGCTGCTTAAATGGTACATAAATGAAGAGGAAAATGCTGTAATTACGTTCTTTCGTTAATTCTTTGTTTGACTTTATTGCATTGTCTATATGCTTGACTTGTATATTTATTTTGACTCTAATTAAATTGCGGTTATAATGCGAATAATGGTGAAATTTGGAAGTGGGTGGCTATAATAATGTTACTACACATGACCCCAAAGGAAACAATCATTGCTTAAATATGATATCGCCATTTGGTAGTTGACTTTCATAATTTTTATTTAGTTTTGGTTTTGGCTTAACATAATTAATGCTTGAACTATTATTCACAGGCGCAATAGGAATCATCATGCTCGGACCTGCATACATATCTCCATAACCTCCAAATGGTTCGCCAAACATGCCAAAATCATTCATTTCATCAAAGTAATCTTCCTCTTCTGTAATTTCTTCTTGCTTTTGGTCGTATGCCGCAGAAATAGTGTTCTGCTCCTGTAACAACTTGTTTATTGGCGGTGGCACTCTCGGTTCATATGATTCTGCGCCTGGAGATTGGTCATTTATTTCGCCTAATAAAATAATTGGTTGACTGCTATTATTACTTGCCTGAGTATTTGATGCTGCAAAAGTTTGTGTAATTAATAACACCAGTAAACTAAGAAATATAAATTGTTTCATACTACTATCGCTCCATCAGATTTAAAATGTAATAATTATGTTATTCTGTATAATAACTCCATATTTTTAATTTTAATTTACTATGCATCAAAATCAATTTCAGAATATGAAATAGGATTATAAACCAAAACAGCTTCCTTACGTTGGTATACCGCACTTAAAGCAAACAGGCTCTAGTTTTATTTTAGTAATAAATAAAGTTTGCACCATGATTAACTTAAATCATCGCGATAATTGGTTGCGTGAAATGGCTGAAAACTCGATCTGACATTAATTAACTAATGATGTTAAAATACGCTTTTATTCTTTCATTTAAACGACTAATCTGGTAAGAGACTCTAAAATATGAAAAATATCCTTTTGGTTCTAGCGCTAATACTTCAATTAACTACCGCCAATGCGGCGAATACACTTCAAGCGGCTGATGCTAATTTTGCCAGTTATTTACCGCTATTAGCTAACCAACGCGTAGCGATCTTTACCAATAATGCCTCACAAGTTGACGGACAAAATATTGTTAAGGTACTACTACAACATAATGTTAATATTGTGAAAATATTTAGTCCAGAACATGGATTTAGTGGCTTAAGTGACGCTGGGACTAAAGTTGCAAATTCTGAGGAAAGTAATTTGCAAATTATTTCACTGTACGGTAAAAAAGATCAACCTTCCGCGCAAGATTTAAATAACGTTGATGTAATAGTTTTTGATATTCAGGATGTTGGTGTACGCTATTACACTTATATTTCTTCATTACAAAAGTTAATGGAAGCGGCAACGAATAATCATAAACCGTTAATTATTTTAGACCGCCCTAACCCGAATGCTTCATATATTGATGGACCTATTCTCGAGGCTAAATATAAATCTTTTGTTGGTATGCAAGCAATTCCAATTGTCTATGGCATGACGATTGGCGAATACGCTAAAATGTTAGTTGGTGAAAAATGGTTAGATCTAATGCCAAAAAGCAAGGCTAGTCAATTAAAGTTAACAATTATTCCAATGTTAAATTACACCCATGCGAGTAAATATCAAATTGATATTCGCCCATCGCCAAATTTACCGAACATGGCTGCCATTTACTGGTATCCAAGCCTTGGTTGGTTTGAAGGAACCCAATTGAGTGTGGGACGTGGGACGGAAATGCCTTTTCAGGTCTTAGGTTATCCAAGATTTAAAAGTGAGTTTAGTTTTAAACCCCAACCAAGTATTGGTGCATTGAATCCACCACTAAATGGTCAAATTTGTCACGGCTGGAACTTGCAAATGCCTGAAAGTGCTGTATTTTTACAAATAAATGGACAAATTCAGTTACGCTATCTTATCGATAGCTATCAACAATTCCCTAATAAAAGTAAATTTTTTACACCTTTTTTTGCTAAATTAGCTGGAACTGATTCACTCCGACAACAAATAATTGCGGGAACATCTGAAAGCGAAATTCGGCGCTCTTGGCAAAAAGGTTTACAGCAATTTAAGCTAATTCGCATAAAGTACTTACTCTACCCCGAAAGCTAGAATTTAATTGATTTAATCAAATTTAATTAGTGAGAAATTGTGGTAAAATCACAGGGTAATTTTTTAGGATACACCATGCAGAAAATAGACCAATTTATTGAAGCTGCGCGCGCCAATAATTTATTAAAATTAATTAATCTGATTAACGCTGGCGTTGACATAAATCAAGCTAATTCAAATGGCATGACCGCGCTAATTCAAGCGGCAACGGCTGGTAACATAGCGGCGGTAGAATTGTTAATTCAAGCTGGTGCAAACCTAAAGCTTAGAAATAAGCAAGATTTAAATGCGCGCGATTCGGCTAAATTATTTAGTCATCAAACTATCATAGCCTTAATTGATAATTATCTGACGGAGCATCCTGAAAATTATAGCCAACGCGATTTAGACAATGATTTATGCTTGGCAATTGAACATAATGATCTAACACTAATTGTGCAGAACCTTAATCGTGGTGCAAATATTAATCACATCACACCGCAAAATACCTCACCGTTAAGTTTAGCCTGTTTAGGATCAACTCCAGAAGCTTTAAGCATTCTTTTAAATGCTGGTGCTAATCTGGAACAAAGTGATGAATATGGTTGGGTAGCCCTTAATTTTGCCGTCTGGAATGGTCAAGTTGAATTAGTTAAACTCTTGTTAGCCGCTGGAAGCGACTATGCTCATCAAGATATCTATGGTTTAACCCCATTGATTTATGCCGCACGTGATGGACAATTAGCCATAGTTGAACTATTACTAGCGGCAGGTGCGGATATTGAATATCAAGATAAATTTGGTTGGACGCCATTATTATTTGCTGTTTGGAAAGGTCATGCTCAAGTTGTCAGTGCACTCCTTAAGCACGGTGCAAATTTAACTCATGCCGATGTTAATACTTGGAATGGATTAATGTATGCTGCGCGCGATGGCTGGCTGGACGTTGCAAAAATATTATTGGATGCAGGCTTAGATTTTAGAATTCGTGATACGCAAGGTTGGACAGCATTATTTTTTGCAGCCTGGAAAGGTCAAACGGAGGTTCTAAAACTATTACTCAAACGTGGTGCTAATTTAGAAAAAACGGACTTTTCGGGTACTACTGTATTAATGTATGCTGCACGCGATGGTTTTCTTGATGCCGTCAGCGCATTAGTCAAGGCTGGTGCAAATGTTAATCGTGGGGATAAAATTGGTTGGACAGCGCTATTTTATGCTGCAAGTAAAAATCAATTGTCGACAATTGAATTATTGCTAAGTTTGGGTGCAAATCTTGATCATTATGATCGCTATAATTGGTCAGCATTGTTTTATGCTGTACGCGATGATCGAATTACAGTGGTTCAACATTTGATAAATTTAGGTGCTAATTTAGAGCATAGTGATGAGTATGGCTGGACACCACTGAGCGTAGCAGCACATTATAATCAAGCTAATTCAGCAGATGTGCTTTTAGCCCACGGCGCGAATATTGAACATTTAGATTTTTATAATTTAACGCCATTAGATTTGGCTGAAATCGAACATCGCCATGACGTTGCATTACGCTTAGTCAATGCTGGTGCCAGCATGAGCCGCTATAATGAAGAATGTGGTAAAACCTTAATTTGGGCAACTACGCATGGCCGTGCTGATGCTGTGGAATTACTTTTAAATGGTGGAGCTAATCCTGATTATTGCAATAGCTCATACTGGACGCCATTAATGTATGCCGCACGCGATGGCAAAAAAGACATTGCGCTGCTATTAATTAATGCTGGAGCAAATCTTGAAGCGGTGGATGATTATAACTGGTCAGCGCTCATTTTTGCGGCTTGGTATAATCAAGCAGAATCAGTTGAACTCTTAGTCAATAATGGTGCTAATTTAGAGCATGTTGAGCAACATTTGCGAACCGCACTACAAATAGCCGCAGAGCGTGGTAATTTTGAAATCGTTGAATTACTGCTTAAATTAGGTGCTAATTACAAGCAACGTGATGATGATGGCAATACGGCTCTTGATTTAGCAAAACAAAAAAATGATCATTCGATGGTTAAATTATTAACCAACGCTCACCTAATTGCCCCACGTCTTCCGCGCACGCAATTAACTCCACCCAAGGTGATTGAAAATAACTGGTTAAATGCAGTGGTTTATGGAACACTAAAGCAGGTGAAAATATTATTGCAGGATAATAAAACCAATTTGGAGCAAACCGATAGAAATGGCGAAACGGCGCTTAATTTAGCCGCAATTCATGGTAAATCTAATGTGCTACGCTTATTATTAACTACCACCGCCAATAAGGAACATTCAGATCATAAAGGCGAGACTGCTCTAATGTTAGCAGCAGAATATGGCAAATCTAATATTGTACGAATATTAATTACCCATGGTGCAAATTTAGAGCACGCTAATAAGATTGGTCGAACTGCATTGAGTATGGCTGCATTAACTGGTAAAACTAATTTAGTGAAGTTATTAATTAGTGTTAAAGCTAATCTCGAACATCGTGACTTGGATGAAAGAACACCATTATTAATTGCCGCGCGCCATGGCAAAGCATCGGTAGTTGCCGTTTTATTGGCAGCAGGTGCGAATAAAAATCATCGTGATATTGATGAAAATAGCGCTCTTGAATTAGCCGAAGATAATGGGCATACTGACGTGATTGATTTTTTGCGTAAAGTATAAAATTTAATCTATATTAATCTATGAACAAAGCGCTGTACAAATGTACATTCGCACGGCGCTTTTTCAACACTAATAGTTTAACTCTTTATTAGTGTTCAAATTACAAATAAACGTAGTTAATTTACTTTACCGATATCTTTACGACAATAACAATTTTTAAATTGAATTTCTTGAATTGCAGCATAAGCCTTATTGCGCGCATCAAGTGGTGTATTGCCTTTGGCGACAATGTTTAACACCCTACCACCAGCGGTTACAAATTGTTGCTCTTGGAGTGCAATGCCAGCAGTAAATAATTGACAATCAGTTTGATTAAATTCTTTAATTCCATGAATTGGTAAATGGTTGGTATATTTTTCTGGGTAACCACCTGATGCTAAAACGACACAACATGTTGCCCCAGGATGCCAAGATAATTCAACTTGATCAAGGCGTTTTTCAATTGACGCTTCAAAAAGAGTTAACAGATCACTCTCTAAAAGTGGCAGCACAGCTTGAGTTTCAG
>DPRZ01000295.1 GCA_003538525.1 Neisseriales bacterium | reverse complement strand
GCTTTTTGGTTTGCAGGAACTCGCGAGGGCAGTCCTGATGTAAAAATTTGGAGTTCGACTTATCATTTGGGTAAATGGAGTATGGCGCATGCTGTACTTGACCCAAGTATGATTGCCAAAGCTAATCATCGTTATGTAATTAAGGTTGGTAATCCAGTTATTTATCGAGCACAGAGTGGTGAATTACATCTCTTTGTAGTGTCGGTTAGCGTTGGTGGCTGGTCGGGGAGTGCTTTAAATCATCTAATCTCTAGTGATGATGGAAAAACTTGGAGTAAACCTGAGCGTATTGTGATTAGTCCGTTTTTTAATCTGAGTACCTTGGTGAGAACCTCCGCGGTAAGTTTAAGTGACGGTGGGTTTTATTTGCCGGTCTATCTTGAACTAGGGCGGAAATATCCAGAATTATTAAGATTTAGTGCGAATGGTGATTTTATTGAGCAAATTCGTATAACCGCCAAAAATAGAATGATACAGCCAAGTATTATGCCAATTAGTAGTGATTCTGCATGGGCGTACTTTCGGAATAGCTCAACAAATTTGGACGCGCGTGAATTATTTGCCGCTAAAACGCTGGATGGTGGTAAATCTTGGTCGAAACCAGAAATGACGAATTTAACTAATCCTGATTCTTCTTTAGAAGTAGTTAATTTGGCGGATGGGCGTTATTTAATGGTTTATAATCAAGATAATCGCAGTCATCTGAATTTAGCCATTTCGGTTAATGGATTGTACTGGCGTAAAATTTATGAGCTGGAAAATACGCCTGGTGATGAATTTTCTTATCCATCGGTGCATGTAAATAATGGTTATATTGATATTTTATATACGAATAATCGTAAAACAATCAAGCATGTCCGTTTTAATCGAGAATGGTTAAGTGAGGTAATTAAACATGCTACCGTATATTGAAATAATTCAACAAAGTATTTACTCCTTAGCAATTTCATTGCTGATTGTTTATATTAGTAGTTTGCCAAAACGTTCCTTATTTTTTAGTAGTTTATTTTTTGTGTTACTGTTAGTTGGGAGTAATTTAATTCCGCTCTATCACGGAAGTTCATTAGTTGAATTATTACGCGGTGCCATTGGCGATGTAAGCACGGCGAGCGGGGTGTTAATGCTCTTTATTATCCTGAATCAATTCAATTTTGCTGAGGTTAAGTGCGCAGTATTAAATTCATGGGAGAAGATTGGGCTGTGTTTGTTAGGTACGTTATTGTATTTGTCAACTTTTGGCTTCATTGATTTTGACTTATATCACTTAGGTTATTTATCACCACTAATGTTATTATTTTTCTCTGCTGTGATTTTATTCTTGATTTTATTTAATCGAATTTTAGGTTATGTTTGGCTGTTTGCGCTAATTGGATTTTATTTTAAATTACAATCTTCAAATAATCTATGGGATTACCTCTATGACCCACTGCTATGGTTGGTATTGTTGACTAATGGGGTTAGTTCGGTGCTGAGTTTGCAATTGCGTAGAAAAGTTGTGACAATTGAGTAGTTTTAGTTGTTTTATATGAGTTAAAAATAAACCGCCAAGAGATGTTTTGGCGGTTTATTTAATTTTGAGGTTGAACAAGAAATTACTACAGCTCCAATTGTAATTGCTTTAGATAATCACGTAGTTGTTCACCGATTTCTGGATGTTTTAGCCCATAGCCGATGGTTGCTTCTAGGTAGCCTAATTTAGAACCACAATCATAGCGTTTGCCATCAATAATATGCGCAAAAATAGCTTCATAATGAAGTACTTCTGAAATTGCATCGGTTAATTGGATTTCACCGCCAACACCACGTGGTGTATTCCGCAATTCATTAAAAATGCGTGGGGTTAATATGTAACGACCAACGGCAGCTAAATTTGACGGAGCATTTTCTTGCGAGGGTTTTTCAACAATTGCTTCAATTTTTTTAAACTTAAGTGATTTATCCGCAAGTTTGACGATACCATAAGATGAAACATCTTCAGGATTAACCTCGTTCACACCTAAAACCGATGATCCAGTTTGATTATAAACTTCAACCATTTGTGCCAGTGCACCTGGTTTAGCATCAATCAATTCATCCGCTAAAATAACCGCAAAAGCTTCATTACCAACTACCGAGCTGGCCGTAAGTACCGCATGTCCGAGTCCTAATGCCTCAGCTTGGCGAATATAAATACAATTTACATTACTCGGTAAAATATTCTGAACTATTTCAAGTAATTTAGTTTTATGCTTTAATTCCAGCTCAGTTTCTAATTCGTAGGCTTTATCAAAGTGATCTTCAATCGAACGCTTATTACGTCCAGTTATGAAGATTAATTCGGTAATACCAGCATCGATTGCTTCTTCGACGGCATATTGAATTAAAGGCTTATCAACAATTGGCAGCATTTCTTTGGGAGAGGCTTTGGTAGCTGGTAAAAATCGCGTTCCCATTCCTGCGACTGGGAACACTGCCTTGGTTATTTTAGCGGACATATTATTTACCTGCAAAGAAATAATATTCCAGTTGCTGGCGTAAGTATTTGCGTGCTGAATCTTCAGATAAATTCAAGCGATTTTCATTAATAATCATCGTTTGCTGTTTTATCCAACCTTGCCAAGCTTCTTTAGAAACATTCTCAAGGATTTTTTGACCTAATTCACCAGGTAATGGCGCAAAGCCTAGTGCTTCGGCTTCAATTCCAAGTTTAATGCAATTTACCATTTTAGTCATTGTTATGTACTCCTAAACTTTTTTAAAGATAACTGTTGAATTAGTGCCACCGAAACCAAATGAATTTGACATGGCAAACTCTAAGGCTTTTGGTTTAGCTACATTGGCGGTGTAATCTAAATCACACTCAGGGTCTTGATCAACTAGATTAATGGTCGGTGGGATAATGCTATCTTTAATTGCCATAATGCTAAACACGGCTTCAATAGCGCTAGCTGCACCAAGCAAGTGTCCTGTCATTGATTTCGTTGAACTCACCGATAAATTATATGCATGATCACCAAAGACTTGTTTAACCGCATTGGTTTCATTAATATCACCCACAGGTGTCGAGGTTCCATGCGCATTAATGTAACCCACTTGGTCAGGATTAATTGCCGCATTTTTTAAGGCCATTTTCATGCTGCGCGCTGGACCATCAACCGTTGGTGATGTAATATGGTAAGCATCTGAAGTTGCACCAAATCCAACTACTTCTGCATAAATCTTAGCACCGCGTTTTACGGCATGTTCATATTCTTCTAAAACTAATACCGCTGAACCTTCGCCCATCACAAACCCATCACGTCCTTTATCCCATGGACGCGAAGCTGCTTTTGGATCATCGTTGCGGGTTGATAACGCTTTAAGTGAGTTAAATCCAGCAACACCAGTACCGCAAATACTGCTTTCAGCACCACCAGCAAGCATTACGTCACAATCGCCATATTCAATATAACGTGCAGCGTCACCGATGCAGTGATTGCTGCTTGCACAGGCACTAACAATACCATAACTAACACCTTTATAGCCATACAATATAGATAATTGTCCAGCAATCATATTGCCAAGAGCCCCAGGGATAAAGAATGGACCAATTTTACGTGGACCTTTGTCTTTAAGGATTAAGGTGTGGTTTTCAATCGTTGGTAATCCACCGATGCCTGAACCAATAATTAGCCCAACGCGCTCTTTATCTAAATTAGCTAAATCCTCAAGTCCTGCATCGCGCACGGCTTGTACACCAGCAACAACGCCCATTTGAATAAAGCGGTCGGTGCGGCGTGCTTCTTTGGCATCAAAAAAACCATCGGTACTAAAATTCTTAACTTCCCCAGCGAATTTAGTTGCAAAATTAGTGGTATCAAAATGCGTAATTAAATCAATTCCGCTAACCCCATTGATAATGTTATTCCATGAGCTAGTTAAATCATTTCCAACTGGAGAAACAATCCCTAGTCCGGTTACTACAACTCTGCGTTTAGTCATCTAAAAACTCCTATCTATTAAATATTGGTGTTTAAGTGTTCATATAAATATAACCATGTATCAATCACGGTGTCTGGATTAAGAGAAATTGTTTCAATTCCCTCATCAATAAGCCATTTTGCAAAATCAGGATGATCGGATGGACCTTGTCCGCAAATGCCGATATATTTACCTTGTTTGCGGCAGGCACTGATAGCTAAATGTAACATGGCTTTAACCGCTTCATTGCGTTCATCGAAAGAGGCTGCGATGGCACCATTCGAATCGCGATCAATGCCTAGGGTTAGTTGGGTCATATCGTTAGATCCAATTGAGAATCCATCAAAATACTCTAAAAATTTATCGGCTAAAATTGCATTGGATGGAATTTCACACATCATGTAAATATTCAAACCATCAACGCCGCGCACGAGTCCATTATCAGCTAGCAGTTTAATTACTTCTTTAGCTTCAGCTGTGGTGCGCACAAACGGGATCATAATAGTTACATTATCTAAGTCCATTGATTTGCGAACTTTGTTAATTGCCATACACTCTAAATCAAAGCAGTCACGGAAACTTGGCGCAATATAGCGTGCTGCTCCTCTAAAGCCCATCATTGGATTTTCTTCAACTGGTTCATATAGTTTGCCACCAATTAAATTTGAATATTCATTTGATTTGAAATCTGAAAGACGCACAATTACTTTTTTAGGGTAGAACGCAGCTGCAATTGTTGCAATTCCCTCGGCTAATTTATCCACATAATATTCAACAGGACTTGGGTAACAAGCAATTTTATCGGCAATGGTACTTTTTAGCGGTTCAGGTAAATTATCAAAATCTAACAATGCCTTAGGGTGGATGCCAATTTGGCGGTTAATAATGAACTCTAAACGAGCTAAACCAACCCCAAAATTCGGTATGCTAGAGAATGTGAAGGCTAATTCTGGATTCCCAACATTCATCATAATTTCAACGGGCAGTTCAGGCATATTAACCACATCTAATTCTAAAACTTCAATTTCTAGATGACCGTTATAAACATGACCTGTATCACCTTCGCAGCAAGAAACGGTGACCGCTTGACCTTCTTGAAGAACTTCGGTTGCATCTTCACAGCCAACAATGGCAGGAATACCTAATTCGCGAGCAATAATTGCTGCATGGCAGGTTCTACCGCCACGATTGGTCACAATTGCCGCGGCACGTTTCATCACGGGTTCCCAATCTGGATCGGTCATATCGGTAACCAGAATATCACCAGCCTTAACTGAGTGCATTTCGCTATGGTCTTTAACTAATCTAACAAAACCTTTGGCGGCTTTTTGACCAACGGCACGGCCATCGACCAACACACTGCCGCGCTCACGTAAATGATAGCGCGTTTGGCGTCCATGTTGATTTTCTTGCGATTTTACGGTTTCTGGGCGTGCTTGTAAAATATAAATTTTGCCATCTAAACCATCTTTACCCCATTCAATATCCATTGGGCGTTGATAATGTTCTTCAATAATTACCGCAAATTTACCTAATTCCAGCGCATCCGCATCGCTAATTGAGAAAACATTGCGTTCGTGAGTTGGTACGCCAATTGTATGTACCGATTTACCTGGTACATTTGCATTGGTGAATTCCATTTTCATGGCTTTACTACCGATATTTTTACGAATGATAGCGTATTTATTTTTAACTAAATTAGGTTTATACACATAAAATTCATCTGGGTTAACCATGCCTTGTACAATACATTCGCCCAAACCATAGCTGGAGGTGAT
>DPRZ01000251.1 GCA_003538525.1 Neisseriales bacterium | reverse complement strand
ACCAATGTGCATGGGATTAAATTAGAGGACGTGGCACATGAAGCAACTTTCAAACAGCGAGTTGACGAAGTCATTGCCTTTATCGATGGCGCTGAATTAATTATTCATAATGCAAAATTCGATTTAAACTTTCTCGATCATCATTTTGCCGAACTGGGTAAGAAAAACACCCTCAGTTATGCCAGTAGTGTGATTGATACCTTAGGCATGGCGCGGAATAAATTTCCAGGGGCGCGGAATAATTTGGATGCTCTTTGTGATCGCTTTAATGTAGATCGTTCTAATCGGGGTTACCATGGCGCGCTGATTGATTGTGAGTTGTTGTGGTATGTCTATATTGGTTTAACCCGTGAACAAATTAGTTTACTCGCCGAAGATCCGAATGGGAAAAATGGTGAATTGCGTAAATTTGCCAAAATTGATAGTTCAAAATATAATTTTGCGCCAGTGAGTGTGAGTGAAGTTGAACAACAATTGCACCGCGATTATTTACAGCAGTTAGACAAAGCCAGCCAAGGCAATAGCCTGTGGTTTAATCGTTCCAAAGCTTCATCTAATGAGTGACATGCATGTTTTAATTGCTGCCGCAGGTAGTGGTAGCCGCTTTGGTTCTGAATTACCCAAGCAACATAATCAGTTAGCTGGTAAAACAGTGTTAGAGTGGATGCTGGAGCTATTTCTTAGTGCAAATAAATTTAAATCGCTAAATGTAATTCATGCTCCAAATGATACTTATATTCGCAATTATAAATCTAAATATCCGCAAGTAAATTTTATTGCCGTTGGTGGTGCTAGTCGTGCTGAAAGTGTTTTAAATGGCTTAAATGTGTTACAAACATTTAATCAACCTCATGATTGGGTTTTAGTTCACGATGCCGCGCGCTGCTGCTTAGACTTAGCCGATTTAAAGAATCTAATTAAACAGGTGGAGAGTAGCCCTGCTGCTGTGTCTGGCGGTATTTTAGCTAGTATAGCCACGGATACGCTTAAATTAAGCCTTAATAATTCAGCTTTGATTGCCAAAACTTTAGATCGGCGGCAAATTTATTTAGCGCAAACGCCACAGATGTTTAAGTTGGCAGATTTAATCCATGCGTTAAATAGCGTGGATTTAAAGCAGGTTACGGATGAAGCGAGCGCGATGGAGTTAGTCGGTAAAACGGTGTGCTTAGTTGAGACTAAGTTTCCGAATTTTAAAATAACGTATCCGCATGAACTTAAATTAGCTGAATTTTTATTAAATAAACGTTTAGAGGAGTCACGCTGATGTTTAGAATTGGACAAGGTTTTGATTTGCATCGCTTAGTTGCTGGACGGAAATTAATCTTAGGTGGGATTGAAATTCCTTATGAGTATGGGTTAGCAGGTCATTCGGATGCTGATGTCTTGATTCATGCTATTATTGATGCACTAATTGGTGCGGTTGCGTTGGGGGATATCGGCAAATTATTTCCCGATAATGATAGTAAATTTAAAGATATTGATAGTAAGATTTTGTTGAAAAAAGTTTATCAACAAATTAGTGAGCTTGGTTACCAGATTAATAATATTGATAGTACGATTATTTTGGAACAGCCTAAATTGCGCGATTATATTGATCTAATGCGTGCAAGCTTGGCGAAGGTGCTGGATTTGCGGATTGATCAAATTAGCATCAAAGCTAAAACTAGTGAAAAAATTGGTGTAGTTGGACGTGGTGAGGCGGCGATTGCCGAAGCGGTAGTTTTATTAATTAAATAAAATGGAGAATATTATGGATCAAAATGCTTTAAAAAAATTAGTTGGTGAGTATGCTTTGAAATACGTTAACGATGATGATATGATCGTTGGGGTTGGCACGGGTACGACGGTAAAATATTTTATTGATGCGCTAGCGACCATTAAGCACAAAATTCAAGGTGCGGTGTCAAGTTCAGAAGCCTCAACCGCGTTATTAAAATCCTATGGGATTCATGTCTATGACTTAAACAGTGTTGATAAATTAGATATCTATGTTGATGGTGCTGATGAGATCGATCACAATTTAAACATGACCAAAGGTGGTGGTGCAGCTCTAACTCGTGAAAAAATTATTGCAGCAGTGGCTAAAAAATTTATTTGTATCGCTGATGAAAGTAAATATGTTGGCGTATTAGGCGCTTTTCCGCTACCAGTTGAAGTAATTCCCATGGCGCGCAGTTATGTTGCACGGCAAATTGTCAAATTAGGTGGAACTCCAGTTTGGCGTGAAAATGTGCTGACCGATAATGGTAATTGGATTATTGATGTGCATAATTTACAGATTTTGAATCCAGTTGAGTTTGAACAAAAATTAAATAATATTGTTGGTGTGGTTACAAATGGTTTATTTGCTGCTCGTGGCGCAAATGAATTGGTGCTTGGGCGTGCGAACGGTCAAGTTGAAGTTATTAAGCGTTAATTGCAAAAGAGGATAAATTTATGACCCAAGACTTACTAGCGACGGTTGATTTAGGTTCCAATAGTTTTCGTTTGCTAATTGGTAAAATACATAATGATGGCACGATATTTCCCATTGATCAGATTAAAGAAACTGTACGTTTAGCCAGCGGCTTAGATGCGAATAATAATCTAACCAAGGCCTCACAAATGTTTGCATTAGAAGTTTTATCACGCTTTAGTGAACGGTTAAGTAATTTTAAAAAATCTGAAGTACGCGTAGTTGCAACTAGCACCTTACGAGTTGCAAATAATGCGGCAGATTTTATAACTATTGCAAATAAAGCCTTGGGTTTTCCAATTGAAGTGATTTCTGGTAAAGAAGAAGCGCGTTTAGTTTATTTGGGTGCAATGCATTCATTAGCATTTACCGATGAAAAACGCTTAGTAATTGATATTGGTGGTGGCTCAACTGAGTTTATCATTGGACGTGGTTATAACCCTGAAATCATGGAAAGTGT
>DPRZ01000032.1 GCA_003538525.1 Neisseriales bacterium | reverse complement strand
CCAATTTAGCTATTTCTGCATAATTGTGCTCAATATTACTTAACGCAAATTCTACTTGAAACTTATAAACACCAGCTAATTCATAGCGTTCAACTAAGTTTCTACGCTTCTTCTTACCACTTACTTCGCTACTCTTTAACTTGATGCCAAGTTTTAACAATATATTGTGAATTTGATTCTTAAATGCGGTATTGCTACTTACCAGCATATCTCGTGTTTCAATCAAATTGATTATTTGATTGTCACTTTCACTTCTCAAGCGAGCTTCTGGAAGCATGTCTTTGCTCAAATACTCAGCTAATAATCTAGCGTCATTTTTATCAGTTTTCTTGACTGATTTTGAGATTAGCTTAAACTGTAACGTATTTACCACGTAAATATTTTCTAACGGCATTACGGTTTGCAGCATGTTCTGCAAGTACAAACTATTTCCTGTTGCCTCAAACGCTACTTTATCCGTATGGTTAATTTGTTTTAAAAACTCTTCAATTTGAGATATTTTTACCGTGCTTATGTTTTCAGCGCCTAACTCATCTCGATAACAAATTGTTAATTGAGTGGTATGCAAATCTACGCCAATATATTTCATCTTAAAAACCTTTGCTAATAAAATTTGTCAAACTTAGCAAAGTAAATTACAATATCGGATACCGATCCAAAATCCTATTCGAGGTACTAGCATCACTTCGGTATTCGGCAATAGGTGAAAATGGATAGTATCCTTTACGTGATTCAAGTCACAAAATAAAATTCACCCTAATGCCTATTTACCCTGCTAACAAATGACTTATCAACATTAGTTTAGCAGGGTTTCGTTTATTTATCCGACTCTGACACATTATCATATCGTGTCCTTTATTTAACGCTAGCTTCTTTATGCTGCTGTGGCTTAAATAAGCAATGAAATAATATTCCACCACAAAGCACACATAAACTACCAACTAAAATTGGTAAACGAGGATGGTGACTTGCCATATAACCAGCTAAAATGGCTGGTATCGCTTGTGCAAGAGCATTAGCACTTGAGCTAATCCCCATGGCTTCACCCCGAATATTGGCAGGAGTAACGCGGGTAATTAGAGCAGCGCTAAACGCAAAGGTTAAAGCATTGCATGAAGCCATAATTGGCGGTAGATAATAAATCCACTCAACATGATTAATTGGAATAAGGTAATAACCTAACAGACAAAGCGCGGTTCCAAAAAACGAAACGCGTAATACTTTATAATCAGCAATCTTACCCGAAAGTCGCCTAACCAGTAATCCTTGCGCTAAAATAATCATAATTCCAATATACGCAAAATAATTACCAATATGCCCTTGCGTAAAGCCAAATTGCTCCGCAAGAATTACCCCCCAGAAAGTTGTATAAAACGTAAATCCCGCATTAAAGAGAAAGGTTGCTGGAATAATATTTTTTAATCCACTTGAGGTAAAAGCTTTAATTATATTGTGAATGGGCTTGGTAATATCAATTCTTTTATCACTGCGAATTTTAAGCGTTTCAGGCAAAAATTTAAGCACTAGCATAACATTAATTACACTCAAACCAGCTGCAAACCAAAATGGTGTTGCCACATCAAACCAGCTGACTAGCCCAGCATCAGACAATTTACCACCGATAAATGGCCCAATAATAAAACCTAAACCAAATGCCATGCCAATTAAACCAAAATTTTTGGCACGATTTTGCGGACTGCTAATATCGCCAATTACCGCCTGAGCAACTGAAATATTTCCACCCGAAGCACCATCCAAAGCCCGTGCAATGAACATTAGTGGAATATTTTTACTAATAACCCCAATTGCAAATAAAACATATGAACAAGCGGTGCCACTAATTGATAACGCTAAAACTCTGCGCCGCCCAAAACGATCGGCTAATTGACCTAAGATTGGTGAACAAAAAAATTGCGCTAAAGGAAAGCTGGTCATTAACCAACCCAGCATGATAAAACCTTCCGCAGCGCTCCAACTATCAGGCGTTACGCGAAAAGGTGAATTAGGTACAACCAACATTGGAAAAACTGGAATTAAGATCCCAATTCCTAGCATATCGATTAAAATCGTTAAAAATATAGTCCATAAGATTTTTTTATTAGTGTTTGTTGCTGGCATAACGTAAACTTCCTCTTTAAGAGGGATAGATTATAACATAAGCACCTCTAAAGATTTTTTTGCGATTGATTTAGTAAAGTTATTGACTAAATGTTACACATAAATCACAAACCAGAAGTAAAATAGCCTCAAGGTTAATTAGATTTAACAAATAACAGTCTGATATATTCTAATTAACTCTCCCAATATAAATTAGAGGTCAATTACTATGAAACATAAACCCGTTGTAATTTTTGATATTGATGGCACTCTTGCAGATATTTCTCATCGACGACACTTTGTTGAAGGTAAAAAGAAAAACTGGGCGAAATTTAATCAAGCTATGATTAATGACACTCCTAAAACCGCAATTGTGGCCTTATACCAAGCACTCTGGGATAAATATTATGTGATCATTGTTTCAGGGCGTACCGATGACTTCCGCCAACAAACTGAGGCGTGGTTTAAAAAGTGTTATTGTTTCAGGGCGTACCGATGACTTCCGCCAACAAACTGAGGCGTGGTTTAAAAAGTGGAATATTCCAATTAATGAAATTCACATGCGCCGTTTTGGCGATTATCGCGCGGACAATCTGATCAAAGAAGAAATTTTGCATCAACTCCAACGTAAAGGTTACCAAATTCAATTCGTCGTCGATGATCGCGATAGCGTGGTTGCAATGTGGCGCGAGCATGGAATCACCTGTTTGCAATGTGATTATGGCGATTTTTAATCATTACACTCAATTACGAACTTGACTATTTATCCCATATGCACTAGAATATTCCACGTTTAGATTTATCAAGTAATTACATTCGCGCTACCACTTATTTTAAAGGAATACAAATGTCTCAAGCAATTACTCTATATACCAACCCAATGTCACGCGGACGGATCGTTCGTTGGATGCTCGAAGAACTAGGCGTAAGCTACGAAACCAAAATTCTTGATTATACAACTAGCATGAAATCGGCTGAATATCTAGCGATTAACCCCATGGGTAAAGTTCCAGCGCTGCAACATGGCACCACAATTATCACTGAAACACCCGCAATTTGCGCCTATTTAGCAGAAACTTTTAAAGACGCAGGCTTAGCACCACAAAATGATGCCGAACGTGGCGCTTATTATCGCTGGTTGTTTTTTGCCGCTGGTCCATTAGAACTAGCACTAAGTTTGCGAATGTTAAAATTTGAAGTAACTGCAGAGCATGAAAAATCGCTTGGCTGCGGTAATCCACAAGCCACTTTGGATGTATTAGCTCAAGTAGTTAGCTCAAATCGCTATATTTGTGGTGAACGTTTTACTGCTGCTGATGTTTACGTTGGATCACACATCAGCTTTGGAACACGATTTGGAATATTTGAAGAGCGTCCTGAATTCACCGCCTATCTGGAACGAGTACTTAATCGCCCGGCTAAATTAAAAGCCGATGAAATTGATAACCTACTCATGAATCACTAAAAATTCACTGCCGCTCAAGGTTATTTAGGGCGGCAAAATTAAATTTCTGCGACTTATTTTCAATTAATTTCAACCATGTTACATTTTATCTACACACATAATATTCAAACATAACACCTAGTTAACATCAAAACATTAACACTACTCGCCAAATAAATGTATTTAAATGCAAATTAATTTGACAAATATTTCAAAATAAACTTGACACTCAATGGTGCGTTGCACCATAATAGAGCCTTGAAAAACATTTAACTGCATCTGCAGTCAAATTACACAAATTTATTTGGAGAAAATACCATGTTTAAAAATACACAATTTACAGCTCTTAATGATATGTTCAAAAATAAAAACTTTACTTCTATGACTGATTTTTGCAAAAATCCACAATTTGTAGCAATGAATGCTCAATGCACTAAAATGATGGAAACTTATGTAACTTTAGCTAATGTAGCTCTTGATAGCTGCAAACAAGTTGCTTTCATTCAATGTGAATCAGTTCGTAAATTCATGGACAACTCATCAGCAACAATGAAAAACATTATGTCTATGACTAACCCAACTGAAATGAACCAACAAGTTAAATCTTTCACTGCTACTTCAGTAGAATCAAGTATCGCTAACACTCAAGAAATCATTGATGTTATGACTAGCTCTAAAGCGGCATTTAACGATACTACTGCATCAACAATTAAAGATGCTCAAGAATCATTGGTTAAATCAGTTGATCAAATGTCAAATGTTAGCCCAGCTTTCTCTAAAGCAGCCAGCGAATCATTACAAAACATAATTACAACCTCTAATCAAGCGGCTGATAGCATGTCTAAAGTTTCTGCACAAGTTTCTGAACTTGCAACTAAAAACTTTGAATCTGCAACTCAAGCTACTTTGAAAACAGTAAAAAAAGCTACGGCTGAAACTGTTAAAGAAACTCCTGTAACTAAATAAGTTGCCCGTTGTTTCCTGAAAACCACTAGATAATCTAGTGGTTTTTTATTACAGGTTAAGTTAACTGTTTTCCTGAATAACAAACTTACACCACTCAACATCCTCAATTAACCGTTGATTTTACAAATCATCGTTTGTAAATCAGTCCATCTATTGATCTTAGTACCATCACAAATTCTGACATTTACCATGGAACGCTAAAAATACCAATTGAAACCAATATTTTTCTCATTTTGAATCCCTAATAACATATTTAAAGGCTAATCGCATCCGCCTGATACTTTAAAATATCCCCTGGCTGACAATCTAGCGCACGACAAATTTCATTTAAAGTTTCAAAGCGGATCGCTTTAGCTTTTCCTGTTTTCAAAATTGATAAATTCTGAATCGTAATTCCAACGGCTTGTGCTAAATCCTGCAACTTCATTTTACGCCGTGCCAACATCACATCTAATTCAATTATAATCGCCATTTTGCTCACCCACTCAAATAGTTAAATTACGTTCTTCA
>DPRZ01000277.1 GCA_003538525.1 Neisseriales bacterium | reverse complement strand
TAAAAATGGGAGTATTGCCGATGGGGCTGAGTAATTGTTAAATATGCTACAATCACAGTTTGGCGAATTTAATTTAGTAACAAGGTGAGATAAACAATGAAAGTGTCGAATAGTCTTCTGGGAGCAATGGTACTGCTTGGTCTAAGTGCTTGCGCAAATAATCCTTTTAGTTCATATAGTAAGACGAGTAACGCTACGTTAAATAATGTGTATAGCGGTAATTTAGCGATGGCGATGAAGGCTGAAAGCACAGGTGACCCACTCTATAATATGGAATATGGTGAACTGATGCGTTTGAATCAAAATTATACGCAGAGTAATTATAATTTTAGTTTAGCCCAACAGAGTATTGATTTATGGGCTAGTAGTTGGATGGTGAGTACCGGTGGTCAATTAACTACCACGATGACCTCAATGCTGTTAAATGATAATGCGATTGAATATCAACCCAAAGGCTATGAACGAACATTCTTAACTACGGAACATGCGTTGAATCATCTGGATTTGAATAATTGGGAAAATGCGCGCGTTGAAATTAAGAAAATGTATCAAATTGAGCAAGCCACCGAAAACTACAATCAAGCACTTTATAGCAAAGAAGCTGAAGAAACTCGAAGCATTAGCCAAGATCAGCAACAAAGCTATCTCTCACGGCAAATTTTGCAAAAATATAATTTTAGTGATATAAATAGCCCACAAGTATTAGCGCTAAAAAATAGCTATCAAAATGCGTTTAGTCATTACTTGGCTGGATTTGTTTTTGAAGCCCTGAATGAGCCTAGTTTGGCGCGCCCTGGTTATGTTAAAGCTGGACAGTTGAGTCCAAATAATCCATTGATTCAACAAAGCATTGATAATATTGACAAAAACATTCGCCCTAAAGCTGGCTTTAGTGATGTGTTGATTGTTGAAGAAACAGGTCATGCACCGCAAATTAAATCTGAAGAAATTCACGTGCCAATTAATTTAAATTTATCGAATAATCAAAATTCATGTATTAATATGATTGATGTTTTTTATCCTAAGTTAATTCCTGATCGTTATAATAATATGCTGTATCCATTTAGTATTGATCAAGCAGTAGTGCAACCACTGCCGATGGTGAATGTTGATTTAATGGCTGCGCGGGCACTCCGCGATGAAACACCGCACTTGATTGCACGTAATATTGCCGCAGCGGTACGTAATATTGGCTTATCGCAGGCCTCATGTTCTGCAGATGGGGGTAATTTAGGCACGCTATTGAGTTTAGGTACTAGTCTTGGTGGTATGATGTTAGATCGCGCGGATGAGCGTACTTGGACTTTATTACCGAGCAAAATTTATATTAATCGGATGAGTTTAGCCTATGGCAAACACACGCTTACAGTCAATGTTAATGGTATGCCATATACACAGGTAGTTAATTTGAATCAACCGTATCAAGTTATAACTTTCCGTGTGATTGGTAATCAAGTTTTATTTAATCTACAACGTTAGGAGTAAGTAAATAATGAAAAAAATCTTAATTGTTACTTTGGGGCTGGGAACTTTATTTATCGCTGGGTGTAGTACTAATCAAGTTAAAAATCAAGTGATTGGTAATATGGGCGATGTTAAGGTGGTGAGAATGACCTCAATGCGCGTAAATGATTTGTTAGTTGCGCAAGGCTATTTTCATAATGTCGGTACCAAACCAGCTCAGGGTTACTATCGGTGCTTATTTTATGATGTAAATAAATTACCGATTGGTGAGGTTGCCGCGTGGAAATTTGTGACCGTTAATGTAACGGATGATGCTTATGGTGACACAGCGGTCAAATGTTCCGCGAGCGATGTGGAAGCCGTTGATTTTAAAATTGAATTTTCAAATACCGCTTCAACTGTTACTCTGTATAAATAAGTTAGTTGTAGTATTTAATAAAAAACGTACTGTTGTAAGTACGTTTTTTAAATAAATAGAGCCTTAAGCTGTGAGTGGCTCAAGGAAGCCACGCATTTTTTGGAGTGCTTTGACTTCAATTTGGCGTACTCGTTCCGCAGAAATACCAAATTCTGCTGCAAGATCATGTAAAGTTAATTGGTTTTCGCTATCGAATAACCAGCGAGCTTGCACAATTCTACGGCTGCGTTCATCCAGTTGATCTAAGGCATGTGTAATGCCTACCGTATGTAGGTGATCCTGCGCTTTGCGTTCAAGCATGTTTTCAGGGCTGCTACTATTATCACTTAACCAATTAATCGGTGAAGATTCAGAATCGCCATCACCAATTAGCGCCACGTCGCTACCAGTTAAGCGCATATTCATTTCAATCACATCAGATTTGCTGACATTTAAATTGAGCGCAATTCTCGATGCTTCACGATCGGATAAATTACCGATGTCTTCACGTTGTGAACGTAAATTAAAAAATAATTTGCGTTGTGCTTTAGTGGTTACGGTGCGAACAATCCGCCAATTTTTAATCACGAAATCATTGATTTCAGCTTTGATCCAATGCATCGCAAACGTAACTAAACGCACTTTATGGCTGGTATCAAAGCGTTTGACCGCTTTCATTAAGCCGATGGTTCCCTCTTGGATGATATCGGCAAAAGGTAAGCCGTAACCTAAGTAATTACGTGAAATAGACACCACTAGGCGTAAGTGAGATAATACTAAATGTTTAGCTGCTTCAACATCTTCTTGTTGGCGCCATTTTTCGGCATAATCAAATTCTTCTTTTTCAGTTAGTAATGGGATGCTATTTACATAATTTATATATGCATCAATACTGCCATTGGAAACTGCGGGTAAATTGTTTAGGGCTAGATTTGTCATTTTATTGCCTCCTTACTCGTATGAGAGTTGCATTATAACAAACTTACCTAGCTAAGTCAAGTTATATTAGCAAAAACTAAATTAGATTCTAAGTCTTACTAAATAAGTGGGTTTACTTGGTGTTATCTTTTTATTGAAAAACCCCGCTTTTTGAGGAGCGGGGTTTAATTTTAGACTGCTTATGCGCCATTGCGATCAAGCAAATGGAGTTTCTCTTTGACAAGAGCCCATTCTTCTGCATCATCAGGCGTTGGTTTTTTAGCCGTAATCGTTTTCCAATTTGGCGATTTTGCTAGTTCTGCATTTAAAGCAATAAACTGTTGTTGATCTTCAGGTACTTCATCTTCAGCAAAAATTGCATCGACAGGGCATTCTGCGACACACAAAGTACAATCGATACATTCATCAGGATCAATTACTAAAAAATTTGGTCCTTCGCGAAAACAGTCCACAGGACACACGTCCACACAATCGGTATGTTTACATTTAATACACGATTCAGTAATTACATAAGCCATGAATTTTCCTTAGTTACGTTCAACAGCAACAGCAACACCCATACCACCACCGATACAAAGTGTAGCTAAACCTTTTTTGGCATCACGGCGTACCATTTCATGTAATAAATCCACGAAAATACG
>DPRZ01000185.1 GCA_003538525.1 Neisseriales bacterium | reverse complement strand
GGAAAATCATTATTTTGTGCAAAGCATTTCACACGCACTCGCCAATTATGCTTAATTGATAATAGATGATAAACCACAGCAAAACGCAATGCATTCACAGGTTTTTCATCTTGCAGATCTTTATAGGTTAAATAATCAACCCCACAAACATCTTGACATTGCTCAAAAGAAAGCTCTTCGCTCGTTGCTAACTTCGTCATTAGCCCGATTAAATTATCTGGTGTAACCTCTAACGTGATTTCTTGATCACGAAATTTATATAAATTAAAGAATACCCCACCAAGTAATTCATTTAATAACGTTTCAAGTTTTTCTAATTTTTTCATTAGGCAATCTTTCTCGCTATGGTTGATTCACGTTTAATTTTATTTTGCAGTTGAATAATACTGTACAACAAAGCCTCAGCGGTTGGAGGGCATCCTGGCACGTAAATATCAACTGGCACAATTCGGTCGCAGCCACGCACTACTGAATAAGAATAATGGTAATAACCACCACCATTTGCACAAGAACCCATTGAAATAACCCAACGTGGCTCTGGCATCTGATCATAAACTTTACGTAAAGCTGGCGCCATTTTATTGCATAACGTACCAGCAACAATCATTACGTCAGATTGACGAGGGGATGGGCGAAAAACTGCTCCAAAACGATCTAAATCATAACGCGCAGCACCAACATGCATCATTTCAACCGCGCAACAAGCCAAGCCAAAAGTCATTGGCCATAATGAACCCGTGCGCGCCCAATTAATTAATTTATCGGCAGTAGTGGTAACAAACCCCTGCTTTAATACACCCTCTATTCCCACTCTAAGGCTCCTTTTTTCCAAACATAGGCAAAGCCAATAATTAAAATTGTCAAGAATATTGCCATTACAACAAATCCATACATACCCAAGTGTTTAAAGACTAATGCCCAAGGCAAAAGAAATGCAATTTCCAAATCGAATAAAATAAACATAATCGCTATTAAATAATAGCGAACGTCAAACTTAACTCGAGCATCTTCAAAAGCTTCAAATCCACACTCGTAAGGTGAATTTTTTTGAAGATTTGGCTTGTGACTCCCAAGCAATCTTCCTGCAATCATCATTGCACTACCCATAACAAGAGCAATCAATATGAAAAACAGAATTGGGAAATAATAACTTGCAATCATAGAAAGGTCCCCTAAAATTAATAACTGGTGCCGACGACGGGACTCGAACCCACACAGCCTTACGGCCACTACCACCTCAAGGTAGCGTGTATACCAATTTCACCACGTCGGCAAAAAAATTTTTATTCAGGAATCTGGTTACCAGTTTGTTTAACTGGAGCACTCGCCGCTAAAACTGGCTGACTCGCAACAACTTTAACCGTATTCGTCGCATTAACATTTGCCATAACACCCAAATCACCTACTCGCCCTTGACTGGAAGTTATTACTAATGCTAGCGTAGTTAAAAAGAACACTACGGCACAAATAGCAGTTGAACGGCTCAAAAAATTTGCCGAACCACTAGCACCAAATAAAGAAGATGAGCCACCAGAACCAAAAGTAGCACCAGCATCAGCACCCTTGCCTTGTTGCAGAAGCACCAAAACGACAATCGTAATTGCAGATATAATTTGCACTACCCACAATAAAGTTTTTAAAATTTCCATAGAACCTTCAAATCAAATAAAATAATATAAATCAGAAACCAAGCCCTAAATTTTCTCGCAAATTGCGGTAAAATCTGTAACCTTCAGTGACGCGCCACCAACTAGGACACCACCAATGTTTTCTAGAGCTAAAATATCGCCTACATTCTGGCTGTTTACACTGCCGCCGTACAAAAGAGTTATTTTAACATATGCAAAGCGTTTTTGCATATAGCGATTGATGAAATCAATAACTTCTTGGATCTCAACTAAGCTAGCTATTTTACCAGTTCCAATCGCCCAACATGGCTCATAGGCAATAATAATGTCTTTAAAACTCTCAATATCCTCAAGTCCAGATAATTGTAGTTCAATAAACTGCAGATAGCTGCCATCATCACGTGCACTTAAAGGCTCGCCAACACAAAGAATTGGAATTAAACCGCTTTCAAAGGCATTGCGCACTTTATGAATCAAAATTGCGCCATTTTCACCCATCAAGGTACGCCGTTCTGAATGCCCAATAATAACATAATCAACTCCCGCGTCTTTCAGCATCGAGCCATTGATTTTACCTGTATAAGCACCACAATTCCGATAATGACTTAAATCTTGTGCGGCAATCTTAATTTGTGAATTCATTAATAAGCGCTGCTTCGCCCAAACGATATACAAATAAGGCAATGCTAACACTACATTCGGCTTATTTGTTTCAGGGAGCTTGGCATAGTAACTTAAATCAGCATTAATTTTACTTAACTCGCCGTTCATTTTCCAATTGGCAACAATTAGTTTTTTCACGCACCTAGCCTCACTAAAAATGTTTCGCCATGATTTTAGCATGGAACCCAACAAAACTCTTTAACAAATTATTTTAATAAGCCGTAAGATGAAATCTAGTATAATGTTAAATTATTTTGGTGACTGTAAAAAACACCAATTAACTAAGGCTTTCTATTCAACTTCATTTTTTAGGAAATTAGATGAAGAATAATATGTTATTTGAAATGTTCCCCCTCGTTAGCTTCTTTCTAGTTTACTACTTTACCAAAAACATTTATACCGCAACCTTAGTGTGTATTATTGCGAGTTGGCTGCAGTTAATTTTATATAAAATTCTTTATCGTAAAATTGGCAAAAATACTTGGATTAGTACTATTTTGATCACGCTTTTTGGCGGATTAACTATCGCACTGCACAATAAAACGTTTGTCATGTTAAAGCCCACAATGCTATACTGGATATTTGGGGTATCATTATTCATATCCGCTAGACTAAATAAGAATGGCATCAAGCTACTATTAAAGGATCAAATTCAGTTAGATGATAAAACTTGGGATCAGGTAAATCTATTATGGGTTAGTTTTTTTATTCTAATGGGCGCGCTAAACTTATTTATCGCGTTCCACTTTAGCGAATATGTTTGGGTACAATTTAAAGTATTTGGCGGTTTTGCATTGATGTTACTTTTCACTGCATTAACTGGCGGTTTCATTTATGCAAAATCTAAAGGGAAAATCAATGGATAAATCAAAACTAAATCCGCATTTCCAGCAATTGGACGTGGATTATTTATACCATCTTGGACTTGACTCCAGCATGGATCTTAAAAATGAATTTGGTGATGTAAAATATGTGGTACTAACCCGTTCATTCTCAAATGCAGACTATTTCACCAATCAATTTACCAAAGCATGGTACGGTTTAAAAGATGTTGATATCAGTTGTAAAACAATTGCCAAAGATGAACGCTACCATATCTACAAAGTTGGCAATACCTTAATTATTTCACATGGTGTTGGCTTCCCATCAATGCTAATTTGTCTAAATGAAGTCGTTAAATTAATGTGGCACGCTGGAGTTGAAGATTACAAATTCATTCGTTTTATTCCTGGATTTGGCTTAAATGTAGCAGCTGGCAGCGTTGTTGTAGCCTGTGAAACGCTGAATCCAGAATTGAAACCTGAATGGAAGAATATTGAATTTGGCGAAGAATATACTTATCAAACTAATTTAGACCTTAAAATGGCAAGTGATTTAGTTGCAGCAAGCCCTGACCACTGTACTCGTCTTGGTTTTTATGATTATAACGTTAAATGTAACGCCAAAAATCCAAATCAAGAGATTACTACTATTGTAGGTAAAGTTATGTCAAGCTCAGGTTACTTTAGTGGTCCATATCGCTTTAATAGCGCAACAGTTCCAAGCTATACACCTCAAGAACAAAAAGAGTATCTAGCTAAAGCAACTGATGCTGGAGTGTGCGGTATTGATTTAGAAGCAAGCTGTTTTGCAGCATTCTGTGAAGAGTTTAAAATACCTGGCTCAATCGTAATGGCTGTTATGGGCGATAGATTGCAGGAAGATGAATTTGAGCCATCATTTGTTCGTGATGATGATCAATTATCACCAGCATTAACTCGCGCAGGGCAAGTTATTATTAATTATATTTTAAGTAATTCTAAGAGAGATTAATCATGCAAATCAATCCATTACTAAACACAATACCAGAACATGATTTATATTTATTCAAGTTAGACTTAACTCCAGAAAATTTAGACAAATTTCGTGGAATTCGTTATGTAATTATGCAAGGAAGTAGCAAGCGTGCTGCAGTATTAGCGAAAAAACTAGCCAAGTCAGTATTGAACATAGATAATCGCTTATTTGAGCCAGTTAATTTAGTAAACACTAGTAATTTTGCGGTTTATCGTATCGGCAATATTTTGTCGGTATCACATGGCATGGGCAATGTAACAATTGACGCCCTACTCCATGCAATTACCAAATTATTACATTATGCGGGTAATACCGAGGTGGAATATATCCGAGTTGGCACATCAGGTGGAATTGGGGTGGAACCAGGTACGGTAGTGGTAACTAAAAATGCGTTTATGCCTAATCTTGAAGCATACTATACAACGTATGAACTTGACCAGCGCATTGATACGCCAACAAACCTAGATCATGCGCTAGTTGAACGACTTCTTGCCGCACAACCCAAAGATATATCCTTCCCAATCGTAGTTGGCAATAGTATTGCGGCCGATGATTTCTATCTTGGTCAATGCCGTTATGATGGCGCGATGCGTGCTCGAAAAGATGCTGACTATCGTGCTAAATTCTTTGCAAAAGTACATGAACTAGATATTTGCAATTTTGAAATGGAATCAAGCGCATTAGCCGCATTTTGTAATCGTGCAAAAATTCCAGCCACGATGATTGCCGTAACTTTAGTTAATCGCTTTGAAGGCGACCAAATTAAATCTAGTGCTGAACAATTAGTTGAGTTCTCTGAGCGTTCACAACAAGTTGTAATTAATTACTTGTTAAGTCGGAAAGATCTAAGCAACTAATGCTTAATTTTAGTTTAACCGATTTACGCTATTTGCTAGCCCTCGCTGAAGAAAAACACTTCGCGCGGGCTGCACAAAAATGTTTTGTATCACAGCCTACTTTATCAATTGCAATCAAAAAACTAGAAGAAAATCTAGGCATTACCATTTTTGAACGCGACAATCACCAGATTTTAGTCAGTCCAAGCGGCGCACAATTAATTGAACAAGCTAAAAAAATCCTCAGTGAAGCCGAACAATTAATTAACCTCGCCAAATCCCAGCAAGACATTTATGCTCAGCCACTCAGAATTGGTGCAATTTTAACCATTGGACCTTATTTATTTCCCAAATTAGTTGGCGACATCATTGCGAAAACACCACAATTAAAATTGGTAGTTGAAGAAAATTACACCGAGGTTTTAATTCAAAAATTACTCGCGGGTGAATTAGATTTAATCCTCCTTGCAACCGAAGTAAACCATCATGATTTAGTTCAAATCGAATTAGGCTGCGATGAATTAAACCTAATTTGCTCAACGCAACACAAATTTGCCAAATTAAACAAAGTAATGCAAAAGCACCTTGCTGAAGAAACTTTTCTTTTATTAGGCAATGGACATTGTTTTCGCGATCAAGTACTTAAAATTTGTCCGAATTGTGATCCATTCAAAAATAAAATTGCTAACTTAATTACCACTAGCTCACTAGAAACCATCAAGTATATGGTTGCTATGAATATTGGCGTTAGTATTTTACCTAAATTAGCTCAGCATAATTTACCGCCCAATTTGTGTATGAAACCAATTAGTGGTGGCATGCAAACGCGCACAATTAGTCTAGTTTATCGGCGTAATTTCAC
>DPRZ01000114.1 GCA_003538525.1 Neisseriales bacterium | reverse complement strand
TTTCTTTTATATTAATCTTTTTTAATAGTGCCTCGCGAAATACAAACGATAGTTTAATCGATTTATTTGCATTTCGCACTTGAACTCATGCATAATGAACTTTAAGCCGAATTTGCTCGGGGTTTCTAATTTGCAGGTGAGCCTTTGGCGCAGCCAATCCAATATCTTCAACACTAATGACCAATAAGCGTTTCCACAGATAGTCTTCTAACGACTCAGAAGTTAGATACATCTCATAGGAAATTGCTAAAGCACTTTCGGCATTACTGCGCCGGATGCTTTTTTGCAAACCTGAAATCAAATCATCTGCGGCAAGCCAATGTTTACTAACCACTGTTTGCTAAGCATCATAATAATCATTCATGATAGTTCTTTCAACGACAAAATTATTGCATTATTTGTTTAACATTAGAAATATAAATTAATACACTGATGAGAGAAAAAATTAGTGATACTACTACCAAACTAGCCAATGGAAAGACTGGAAATAGTGTCACTAACCAAATTGCGAATGATGCAGCAATGAAACTAATACTAATATTTAGTCCCAACGCATTTGCACCTTGTTGTTGAAAATGATTCATCAAACGGACTTGCACAATTGGGTTGATTATCGCATTAGCAACGCGCATAAACAATACACCAATGGTTACCATAAAGACTAAAAATAAATGTTGATTAAAAAACGTAGGTGTCAACATAATAATTGCACCAATCATGGTCGAATAAATACCTACAGCTATCATTTGTTGAGGAGTTTTATGCTGTTTATTCATGTGCATCATCCATGTATTACCCACAAAATAAGCCGCAGCTAATCCGATATACAAATAAGAATAAGAAGTTGGGGCAAAATGCCAGTGATTGATATATAAATAACTAGACACGCCAATAAAAGCAAAGTAGGTTCCAAAACCTGCTGTATAAATAATGGTTAGCACCCAAAACATTCGGCTTTGCATAATATTTTTATATTGTGTGACATAGCTAGTCAAATTACTGAATTTTGGCAGAGGAGAAACATTGGTCTCTGGCAATATTTTCCAACAATAACTCAATAATGCAAGGCCGACAACACCGCTAAAAGTAAAGCAACTCCGCCAACCGAAATATTTAGCTAAATACGCACCTAAAATCGGTGCGATGGCGGGAGAAATCATTAAACCGATTAATAAAATTCCATTGCCACGAATTTGATCCCGTTCATCCATACAATCTTTTAGAATTAATCGCGAAACTATCATTACTACCGCAGTACCAAAGGCTTGCAATAACCTCAAAAATATAATTGCATAAATTGATGGAGTAAAAACGATAACAAAAGAAGCGATGACAAAACAGGCAACACCGTAGAGTGAAACTTTTCGCCGACCAAAACGATTACTAATTTCACCGACAAATAATACCCCAAAAGCGATCCCCAGATTATACACCGATATAGTCAGATTTACGGTAGCAGGCGTAGAATGAAAATCACTAACCATTTGTGGCAATGAAGAAATATTAATATCAGTAGCGGCAGCAGTCAACAACACTAGTGCCGTCATTACAAATAAAAGTTGTCGCTTTAATTTATCACTAAGATAGACCATTACACCACCTATAAATCTTTATTTTGCAGCCTGAGCGCGTTTAGCTTTGAGATCCATTGGTAAAATGCAACTATAGACAAAACGATTGACTGGAACATCAATATCATATCTTTTGGCTAAATGAACCACCGAGCCATTTTGGTATTCAATTTCTGATGGGCGCCCCTCAATTACATCAATAGCTAACGAAGAAGTTGAATCAGCTGGAAAATGTTCAAATGCTGCCATGTTTTTTTCAACAATATCATCTTCTAAATTGACTCCAACTTTTTTAGACACCGCATAAATTTCAGCCAATAAATCAACCATCATTGCCCGAGTTTCTGGTAATTCACGTAATTCACCAAAATTAGTTCTGGTTACTCCTAATAATCCGCTGATACAAATCCCAATAAATTTACGCCAAATTTCGGCGATAATGTCATCGGCAATGATATTAACGATTCCTGCATTGTCAAACAAAGTTTTTAATTCGGCAATTCTCGGAGTTTTTGCATTGTCCAGCTCGCCAAAAATTATCGTGGTATCGCCATTATGTGCTCCACTATGATTAATTACCCCTGGTGTTTCAATCCGACTCATGATTTTACATAAACCACCGATTAAATTATATGGTGCAATATGCTCTTTCAATTCCTCAACTGCCATAACCCCATTCCCAAATGGTACCACAATGGTTTCATCACCCACAATATGGTGAAGCTGCTTAGCAATATTTTTAATTTGATGGGTTTTTAGAGAAATTATTACTAAATCAACTTTACCAATGGTCGCCAAATTATCTGTAGCTTGGGCTGGATTAATATGAAAATCACCATGGACGCTCTTTACTTTTAAACCGTTTTGTTGCATTGCCAATAAATGCGGCCCCGCATCAACAAATGTCACGTCATTCCCTGCTTGTGCCAAGCGTCCACCAAAATATCCACCAACTCCACCTGCACCAATTACTGCTATTTTCACAAAACTTCCTTTTTAACAAAAACAAATAGTTTTTAAATAAAATCATCAACCAATATTTTAGCGATTTTTAGATACTTTAACAGTATTTATTATATGCATTACGGCGCAAATCCCAATTGAAATAACCGAAACAGTTACCAAACTAATAAATGGTTGGTCTGGATATAGCGTTACCAGCCAAATAGCTAGAGAGTCAGTTGAAAAACTAACACACATATTCAAACCTAGCGCATGGGCACTGCTTTTATTAGATTTGTTCATTCGCACTACCTGCGTGGTAGGATTAATAATTTCGTTTGCAGTACGCATTAATAACCTGAGTTCAAGTGCGAAATGCACAAATTAATACCTTGGGTAGTTTCTTTGCCATGCTTAAATTATCCATAAAATCTCTAAAGGATAATTTCAGGAGCGTTCCTGATCGGATACCTTTCTTTTATATTAATCTTTTTT
>DPRZ01000270.1 GCA_003538525.1 Neisseriales bacterium | reverse complement strand
ACTGGCGAATCTGCAACGCTAGCAGTAGAAGCCAATGGAACTAGTTTGAATGTTGATGGCACTAATTTTACTTTCGATGAACAAAAACAGGAACTTTCAGCACCAGGTTTATTTGATAGTAAAATTGTTTTCAAAAAAGTTGTTGGGGAGCCAAAATAATGAAAAAATATTCTGGATTAACCGTCGCTATTCTGGCACTTAGTTTGGCAGGGTGTTATGCATCACAAAACTTTAATAATCAAGTCCAAGTTAGTCGCACAGGACAATATCAAGTTGATGTGGACACGGATGTTATAAATGGTACTTTATTATATGCGCAAGCTACCTCAAAAGAGCGCAATAGAGAACTTACTGCTAATGACATGAAGAAAATATTTGCAGATTGTGAAAAAGAATTTAATCAGACAGTTGCGCAGGATGCTAAAGATGGCAACCATATTCTGAGTAGCAAATATTTAGGTGAATGCCGTGGACATTTAACCTTGAAATATACTGGCAATATCATCAAAGAGAAGACCTTTAATGCTTCAATTGGCTCTTCAGAAAAAGGGTTTGATATTCCTGTAGCCATGAAATATGACACTAAAAATAAACAAATTATCATTAATGGTAAAACTCAGGGCGATAAACAAGCCATACAAGCATTTAGTTCATTTCAATATAATGGCAAACTTAGTGTGAAAACCGATGGAAAAGTTATTTCGACAAATGCAGACAGTAAGCCATATTGGGGTTTAATTGGCTCATATAAATGGGCGGTTAAAGATTTGACTACTCCAAATGCGAGTATGGTGATCGCAACTTCAGGGATTTAGTCTGCTGTTAGGCTGTGCACAACGATAAATTGAAGGAGAAATATAGAGTAAAAATTGCTGATGATTCAGTGTACAGATTGATTTTTAGATGTTATTTGATAAATTTTACAAGGACTTAGTATGCGTTATATTTTAGCTTTATTTCTCCCGTGGTTAACTTTTTTTACAATGGGTAAACCTATTCAAGGTATTTTATGTTTGTTACTTCAAATAACTTTAATTGGTTGGATACCTGCAACGATTTGGTCATTTATTTCAATTAATAATTATGGAAATGCCAAAGCTGCAGCAGCCCGTGATCTTGAGAGTCGTCGTCATGCAGAAACTATTCAAGCAATCCGTAATCAAAAAGCATAACATTATTTTTTTCATTCTCACGTGGCGGATGGATTGATAAAAAATGGATTGTAGTTTTTCCAATCTTGGTTTTATTTTTTGACCTAACACCATTGCTTAGCTCAATTCCATTTATTCCATAAAAATTATATTCTTGATGTTACTGTGACCTTATTTACAATGTGATCGTCAATCCGCGAACCACCAATAACTACCAGCTAGCTTGTGCCAGCTGGTAATTTTTTGCGCGAGCATAGAAATAAACTTAACCATTATTATCTGCCTGCGATTATAATTCTAGCTCATTGCAAGACTAGTTGCTTGCGCCAGATTGAACGAGCAACTAACTTGCGAACTGGATTATTAAATTTAATTACGGAATAATTTATATGCTGATAAATCGGAAATTAATTTGGGGTTTGATTCTACTGGTGATAATTGTCAATGGAATTGGAGTTTTTGAGCCATTGCTCAGAAATGATGATCCAGTTTTATACGCCAATATTGCTAAACATATGGCAGTATCAGGTGATTGGATCGGATTATTCTCTGCAGGGCAACCATGGTTAGATAAGCCGCATTTTCCATTTTGGATTAGCGCATTTTCATTTAAAATTTTTGGAATTAATGCGTTCGCCTATTTTTTACCCGGTTATTTATTTCATTTACTTGGTGCTTACTATACCTATCGTTTAGCGAAGCTGCTCTATAATGCCGAGGTTGGCTTAATTGCGCTTTTAATTTATCTAAGTAGTGTCCATTTAATGTTATCTGGCTCTTTTGATGTGCGTGCCGAAGCTTATTTACTTGGGCAAATTATGCCAGCCTGTTATTATTGGCTATTGTATGATCGTAGTTCATCGTGGAAGCCATTGGTTTTAGCCAGCTTTTTTACCGCTTTGGCAATGATGACCAAAGGTTTATTTGTGGTGGTAACTATTTTCAGTGGCTTAGTTTTTACGTGGATTTATACCAAACAATATGCACGAATAATTAGTCCCAAATGGTTGTTGGCGTATGCGCTAAGTTTGCTATTTATTTTACCCGAATTGATTTGCCTGTATTTGCAATTTGATGCGCAGCCAGCAACGATGGTTTTTGGACATAAAAATATTTCTGGTCTGAGCTGGTATTTTTGGGGTAGTCAGTTTGGGCGGTTCTTTAACAGTGGTCCAATCGTTAATACGCACGGGAATCCGTTATTTTTTGTGCATACCTATTTATGGGCATTTTTACCATGGAGCTTAGTGTTTATTGCGGCTAGTTATATGGCAATTCGTCATTTTAAAGCTAATACGGCGGTGGATAAGGCTAAATTAGTCTATTTGTTAGCTAGTTTTTGGTTGACATTTATCATGTTTAGTGCAACCAAATTTCAGTTAGATCATTACACCAATATCATCATGCCATTTGCGGCGATTTTGTGTGCCAGTTATTTGAATCGCAAGTTTGAATTAAAGCGGATTGCGCAATTCCAATTTGGCTTAAGCGGCTTAATATTATTACTCAATATTGGCATTACACTGTATTTATTTAATTCGTCATGGTTAATTTTGTTTGCGTTAGTTCCAGGTAGCTTATTAATTTGGATGTTTAAACCTCAGCAATTTAGTTATCTTGAACGCAGTTTAGTCTTTCCAAGTTTAGCCATTAGCGCTTTTTTTGGCTTAGCGTTGTTGGTGAATTTTGCTATTTGTCGCACTTATGACGTTGGATATAATTTGGCGGCGCAAATTAATGCTAAACCGCTCGCGCAGACCTATGATCTACATACTGGTTGGCTACCCTTGGAATTTTATACGCAAGGGCAATTTAGCCATGTTGAAAACGGTGCTGATTTACCCAGTACTGGCGCTTATTATGTGGCAATGAAGCAAGCGGCTTGGCAAAATAATCAATATCAATTAAATCTGCAGCAATTTGCGCTGGAGACTACTTTTTGTGGTAATACGATTGATCGGGTAATTCCATATTATGCCGATAAAAATCAATTGGCGACGCATTTGGAATGTTTTGTGGTGGTGAAACATGTTAATTAAATCAAATAAATTTAAATTATATCTGATGGTTAATTTGGGCTTATGCTTAGGTGCGCTGGTGGCAATACTCTGGGTGGATCGACCGTTAACTTTATGGATTCATCAGATGGGAATTGACCAGTGGTTAATTTTACGTAATTTAACCGAGGGTTTACCACCTGTGGCAACCTTTGCGGTGGTGGTAGCCTTAATGTGGCGGAGTTGGTGTAGCTCGATTAAATCTAAACTGCAGCGTTTGAGTGTTGGGTTACTTAGTTCGGTGTATTTTTATCTACTGCTAAAGCTAACCATGCAGATTAAAACCAG
This sequence comes from Neisseriales bacterium, assembly GCA_003538525.1. Taxonomy (GTDB): domain Bacteria; phylum Pseudomonadota; class Gammaproteobacteria; order Burkholderiales; family UBA11063; genus Aquella. The sequence continues at coordinate 2,285 of DPRZ01000270.1, read as the reverse complement.
CCTAAAAATTATGTTTGGGCGCTATTGGCCAAAAACCTGGATTGCGAATAACTTATCATTGATTCATGACAACGTATTTGGATTTAATTGGTGGCATGGTTTTGGTAATCAAGGGAGCTTTCCATCGGGGCACTCGACTTATATTGCGTTTTGCTGTGTGTGGTTATGTTATGCGCAACCGCGCTTAAAGTATGTCTGGTTAGCTGGATTAATTGTGATGCCGCTATGCCTGATTGCTTTAGATTATCATTTTCTTGGTGATTGTTTAGCTGGAATTAGCTTGGGTTATACGCTGGGTTTAATCAGTATTTTGGTGCTAAGCTATATTTCAAGGCTATTCAATAAAATTTATGAAGTTAAACATAATCAATAATAAGTATGATTGTGAGTGTGCGGTTGCTATTTGAGGCGAGCCAAAATGTTCTGCCACTAGCTTTTAATTTAATTTGTGGTTGTATTTGTCATAGACATGCATTTAAGGCAAAAAATTAACTAAATTATGGCTGCAATTTATCATTAATGGCTAAAATTATGCTATAATTAAAGGTTAAATTTATCCTTTTGGAAGTAAAATATGGCCATCCAAATTAAGCAAAATGATTTTATTCAGTCGATCGCTGACAGTTTACAGTATATCTCTTATTATCACCCACAAGACTTTATTCAAGCCATGGCAAAGGCTTATGAGCATGAAGAGTCTCCTGCTGCAAAAGACGCAATTGCACAAATTCTAGTTAATTCGCGCATGAGCGCTGAGGGTCATCGTCCAATTTGTCAAGATACAGGAATTGTTTGTGTCTTTATTAAAGTTGGTATGGATGTTCAATTTGCCGATGCAACCATGTCAATTCAAGAAATGGTTAACCAAGGTGTTGCGTTAGCCTACGATTTCCCCTCGAATAAATTACGTGCTTCGGTTTTGGCTGATCCAGCCTTTAGTCGTCAAAATACCAAAAATAATGCGCCAGCCGTAGTGCATTTTGATCTTGTGCCAGGTAACACGGTTGAGGTCGAAATTGCTGCTAAAGGTGGTGGTTCGGAAAACAAAGCTAAATTTGCGATGTTAAATCCATCTGACTCAATTGTTGATTGGATATTAAAAACCGTACCGACGATGGGTGCAGGTTGGTGTCCGCCTGGTATGCTAGGAATTGGAATTGGTGGCACGGCAGAAAAAGCCATGTTACTCGCAAAAAAATCTCTGATGGCACCTGTTGATATGGCGGAATTGCTTGTTCGAGGTGCGCAAAATAAACTTGAGGAATTAAGAATTGAATTGTATAACAAGGTTAATGCCTTAGGGATTGGCGCTCAAGGTTTAGGTGGTTTAACAACGGTTTTGGATATTAAAATCTTAGATTATCCAACCCATGCCGCGAGTAAACCAATTGCCTTGATTCCAAATTGTGCAGCAACGCGACACATACACTTTAGTTTAGATGGTAGTGGTCCTGCCGTTTTAACGCCACCAAAATTGTCCGATTATCCTGCCATCGCCTTGGGTGGAGTTAACTCACGCCGCGTAAACATTAATAATATTACTAAAGCCGAACTAGCGAGTTGGAAGACTGGTGAAACCTTGTTATTGTCGGGAAAGATTTTAACTGGACGCGATGCCGCCCACAAAAAAATTACTGAAATGTTGAATAACGGTGAAAGTCTGCCCGTGGATTTTAATCGACGCTTTATTTATTACGTCGGACCAGTTGATCCAGTTGGTGATGAAGCAGTTGGACCAGCAGGCCCAACTACCTCAACGCGGATGGATAAATTTACTCGTCAAATGTTGGAACAAACTGGTTTGATCGGCATGATCGGTAAATCCGAGCGTGGTCAAATCGCGATTGATGCAATTAAAGATAACCAAGCAATTTACTTAATTGCAGTTGGTGGTGCGGCGTATCTAGTCTCTAAGGCAATTAAGGCGGCTCGTGTGGTGGCTTTTGCTGAATTAGGTATGGAAGCGGTCTATGAATTTGAAGTTGAAGATATGCCAGTTACGGTTGCGGTAGATAGCACTGGTGATTCGGTGCATGATAGTGCACCACTAATTTGGGCGAAAAAAATCGCGGCTAAAAATATATAATTTAAAGGAATATCATGAGCTGGTTAAGTAAATTACTCCCACCTAAAGTTAAAGTTGATTCTGCGGATAAAGCTAATGTGCCTGAGGGGTTGTGGCATAAGTGTGATAAATGTAATGAAATTTTATATCATACTGATTTGGCTAGCAATCTACAAGTTTGTCCTAAATGCAATCATCATCATCAAATTAATGCGCGCAA
>DPRZ01000274.1 GCA_003538525.1 Neisseriales bacterium | reverse complement strand
GTTAGTAATATTTTGGCACAAATGTAGATTATAGATAAAATTTAGAGAATTGGATTAAAAATGGCATTATTACAAATCGCGGAACCTGATATGGCAGGTGCGCCTCATCAGCGCAATATTGCAATTGGAATTGATTTAGGCACTACAAATTCGTTGGTGGCAACGGTTAAAAGTGGTGAGGCTACGGTTTTGGCGGATATTCATGGGGCAAAATTGATTCCCTCAATCGTCAATTATGGTTCTGAGAACTTGAGTGTTGGCACGCCAGCATATAAATTACGGATTAGCGATCCAGCTAATACCTTAGTGTCAATTAAGCGTTTTATGGGGCGCAGTTTTGCGGATTTAAATCCTGAGGTGACCTATCCATATAAATTTGTTGCAAAAACTGGCAATATCCAAATTAATACGCGCAGTGGAGTTAAAGATCCAGTGCAAGTGTCGGCGGATATTTTACAGTATTTGCGCACAGTTGCCGTGGAGGCGATGGGTGAGGAGCCAACTGGGGTGGTAATTACTGTGCCAGCGTATTTTGATGATGCACAACGTCAAGCAACTAAACATGCGGGTGAACTAGCTGGGTTAAATGTGTTACGTTTGTTGAATGAACCAACTGCGGCGGCAATTGCCTATGGTTTAGATAGTAAAAATGAAGGCACGTTTTTAATTTATGATCTTGGTGGTGGAACTTTAGATGTCTCAATTTTGCGCCTTGCCAAAGGTGTGTTTGAGGTGCTGTCGGTGAGTGGTGACACAAGTTTAGGTGGTGATGATTTTGACCATCGCTTATTTTGTCATATTTTGGAAAAGTCACATCTGTCGCAATTAACCGATGAAGATACCGCACAATTGATAACTAAGGCTAAATTAGTTAAAGAGCAATTAGCCTCGCTGGAAAAAGTTTCATTCAGTGCGGTGCTCTCAAATAAGAGAATTGTTAATTTAACCATAACGCGCAGTGAATATGAGTTAATTGCACTTAATTTAGTTAAGAAAGCCATTTTACCGATTAAAAAAGCCTTGCGTGATGCTAAATTAGATAAAGAGAGTATTGATGAGATAATTATGGTTGGTGGTTCAACGCGCATGCTAGCGATTCGTCAAGCGGTCCATGAGTTTTTTGGACGTGCGCCGTTAACTTCAATTAATCCCGATGAAGTGGTAGCGATTGGGGCGGCAATTCAAGCCAATGTGTTAATCGGTAATAAGGATGATGATTGGTTGCTACTTGATGTAACGCCATTATCCCTCGGTGTTGAAACTATGGGCGGTTTGGTAGAGAAAATAATTCCGCGCAATTCAACGATTCCAGTGGCGCGTGCGCAAGATTTTACCACTTATAAAGATGGTCAAACTGCGATGAGTGTGCATATTGTGCAAGGTGAACGTGAGTTGGTTAAAGATTGTCGCTCGTTAGCGAAGTTTACCTTACGCGGCATCCCTGCAATGGTGGCTGGACAAGCGCGGATTCGCATTACCTATCAAATTGATGCTGATGGTTTATTATCGGTGAGCGCGAAAGAAATGCTCAGCGGTGTGAGTAGTTTTATTGAGGTAAAACCCAGCTATGGATTGAATGATGAACAAATTGGGCAGATGTTACATGATTCAATTAGCTATGCTGATAGCGATATGCAACAACGTATGTATCAAGAGGCTTTGGTGGATGCTCGAGCAATTCTTGAATCGGTAGAAAAAGCTCTGATTGCAGATGCTGAATTATTAAATGAAAGCGAATTTACGCAAATTAATCATGCGTGCATGAAGTTAAAAATTGCCATTGAGCAAAAAGTTAGTGATTTCGGAGCAGCTAGTAGTAAGGTAAAACAATTGGTTGAAACGCTGAATCAAGTAACCAGTGATTTTGCCTCGCGTAGGATGGATAATGCAATTAAAAGCGCTTTTACTGGAAAGCAAATTAATGAAATTGAATAAAAGATTGGATATAAGTTAAAATGAAATTAGGGCAAACTAAGAATATTAATACCTGGTTACGGCATATGGTGCTGTTTCACCGTGAAAAAATTTTTCGTCAATTAATTCCTGTGATGAGCTTGATTGCGCTATATTCCATAATTATTGTTCATTTGGATCGTACCTGGGTTTTTTTTGATAAGATTAATAATCTTAATTTAGGGCAATTTCATCTGATTTTTAGTTTTATTCTCGGGATAATTATTAGTTTTAGGGTAAATACAACGTATTCTCGTTGGTGGGAAGGTCGCGTCTTATGGGGGGCAATTGTCAATAATTGCCGCAATCTTGGGCTGAAATTTGATACATTTATTGGACTTGAAGAACATCAGGAGTTTTATGATTATCTGCGTGCTTTTCCAATGGTACTTAAATTTCACCTACGGCAAGATCGTGTGGGAATTGCGGCTGAATTTCAAAAACTCGGCTTAGACTCAAGCGATATATCTCATCCCGTCATGTTATTGGCCGATAGAATGTATAAAATTATTAATGAATTACGTGATAATAATCAATTGCGTTTTGAGCAATATACTTCGTTGGATAATCATTTAGTTAATTTAATTGATATGGTCGGTGGTTGTGAACGAATTTTAAATACTCCACCGCCTACAGCGTTTGCATTTTTTGTTAAACAAGGTTTATTATTTTATGCTTTAATTTTTCCTTTTGGTTGGGCGGAGCAATTTGGTTACTTAATTATTCCTTTATTGCTCGTTTTGGTATATATTTTATTAGGTTTAGAAATGTTGGCTGAAGAATTGGAAGATCCGTTTGGAACCGATGACAATGATTTACCACTTGATTCCATTGCGAATAATATTGTTAGAAATATCACTGAAATTGCTGATCAAAATAAAAAATGAAAGAATTGAGTATAGTTGGGATTTGTTGAGTGAACTGTTATGAAAGAGTAGTTGTGCATCCATTATTTAAATTATTCAAATATAGTAAAAAGTATCGTTTTGATATAAGTTTGGCGGCGCTATACTCACTCTTAAATAAGGTTTTTGATATTTTACCCGAGGTTTTGATCGGGGTGGCGGTGGATGTGATTGTCAAACGCCAAGATTCAATGTTGGCACATTTTGGCATACATGATGTTAAATTACAAATAATTGTGCTGGGATTATTCACGGGATTAATCTGGATTCTCGAGTCAACTTTTCAATATTTATATTCGTTAAAGTGGTGTTATTTAGCCCAACATTTACAGCATGATATGCGCCTTGATGCCTATGGACACATTCAAAAATTAGAACTGGAATATTTCGAGAATAAAGCCACGGGTAATTTGATGGCGATTTTAAATGATGATATTAATCAATTAGAGCGCTTTATTAATGATGGTGTGAATCAGATTATTCAAATTGTCGGTTCAACGCTGATTATTGGGGTAATTTTCTTTGTGATTTCAACGCAAGTTGCGTTGTTGAGTTTTATGCCAATCCCACTAATTATTCTTGGTGTGTTTTTCTTTCGCCATCAATTAGCCCCACGTTATTTGAGGGTGCGTAATTCGGCAGGTGAACTAAATGGTAAATTGAATACTAATTTATCAGGCATGGCAACGATTAAAAGTTTTACCAGTGAAACGCATGAGTTGAATGCGGTCGCCAAGCTTAGTTCAAATTATGTAAATGCGAATAAAGCGGCGATTGTGATGTCCGCGGCGGTAACGCCTGTAATTCGCATGGCGGTTATGTGTGGTTTTCTAGGCGCGCTAATTTACGGTGGAATTTTAACTCTTGAGGGACAAATTCAAGTTGCATCATATAGTATTTTGATTTTCTTATCACAGCGTTTGTTGTGGCCGTTAACTTATTTGGCGCAAGTGACCGATATGTATCAACGTTCAATGGCATCGATTAATCGTGTGATGGGGTTATTGAGTGCACCCATTCAAATTCAAGCAGGTACTAAAGAAGTTGTGCAACCTTGTCAAGGTCAACTCGAATTTAATGCGGTAGATTTTGCTTATCAAGAGCGCGAGCAATTATTTAAACATCTGTCGTTTAAAATTGCCGCAGGTGAAAATATCGCCTTTGTGGGCAGTACTGGCTCGGGTAAATCTACGCTGGTTAAATTGCTATTGCGCTTTTATCAGAACCAAGCGGGAGAAATTTTATTGGATGGGCAACCAATTGATGAATTGAGCCTAAATTCACTGCGCAGCCAAATCGGTGTAGTTAGCCAAGAAACATTCTTGATTGATGGTAGCATTGCAGATAATATTCGTTACGGTAGCTTTACAGCTTCGCTGGATGAAGTTTTGCGAGTGGCTAAATTGGTCGAAGCCGATAGCTTTATTCAACAATTACCCGAGGGTTATCAAACACTAGTTGGTGAACGTGGACAAAAACTCTCGGGTGGACAACGCCAACGCATCGCCTTAGCACGAGCAATTCTTAAAAATCCCGCGATTTTGATTTTAGATGAAGCCACCTCAGCCTTAGATAATCACACCGAAGATATGATTCAACAAGCTATGCTCGAAGTGTCCAAAGGTCGCACAACCTTATCAATTGCGCATCGGTTATCGACGGTGGTTAATGCCGATCGGATTTATGTGCTGGAACATGGTGCGATTATTGAAGTTGGTAGTCATGCCGAACTATTGGCACAAAACGGTCAATATGCGTATTTATGGCGTCTGCAGCTGCGTAATCCAGATGCGGTAGTTTAATTTTGTGTAAAAATGATACCTTAGGGTATTATCTTTTTAAGTCTAGTGAAATTTTGAGCTGAACTAAATTGTCTATTAATAGAAAGGTGGTCAAGATGAAATTTGCTAAAGCAGAAATCAATGAGTTAAGCGGTTTAGTGCAAAAATGTTATGGTACAGATTTAAATGTGTTTTTATTGCAAGGTATGCTGTATAGTTGTTTGTCTGCCGCGACGGAAGTTAATCCAATTCAGTTGTTTCTTGATCCCGCGACTAAATTTAAGCCACAAAATACATTTCGTGACGAAGCTGAATTTATGCGCATGGGGTTACTTTTGACTGAAGGGATGTATGGTACCTGTATGTCGGTGGTGCAAAAATACGATAACATTATTCCAATGATAAGTCTCGATGAATTCCGTGGCAAATATTTTGAATTTGACCAGTTAAATGATGAGCAGCAGCGTAATTTATTGGATTGGTATGTGGGCTACTTTTGGGTTTATCATGTTTATTGGGATCATCAACGAATTCAAAATTATTTGAAACACAGTGATTTGATGATTGAGGGGCAAGATGTTTTGGATTTTTATGTTGATTCGTTACATGCGCAACATTTATTAGCGCAGCAATTAGTGAAAAAAGTTCAGCCGAATTATAGCAATAATGAGTTTAATTTAGTGGCTAAATATTTATTAGATTTTCCGCAAAAATTTGATTCCGACTACACCGAGTATTTGTTAGATGGTCCCGTTAAAATTGCTAATTCATTGTTAATGGCAATGTTTGTCAATAATATGATGGCTTTTGAAAGTGCCGAGCAAGTCGATTCTGTCGTAGTCAATGATGTAACTTTGCATTAAATTACACGCCGTGGTTTTATTGGTTAGTGATGGAATTGAAAGTTTTTTGTGATAATTCTTGAGTTAGTTTATAATAACCAACGCAATTTATAAACTATTTTTAGCGGGATCGTTATGTTAAAATTATATCGAAATCATCAAGGTAAAATTATTCTCGCCGCACTAGTCTTGGCTTTTGCGCTTGGAATTGGCTTTCCGCATCTGTTTAAGCCGCTAGAGTTTATCAGTAGTACCTTTATTAATTTGCTTAAATTATGTGCGCTACCAATTGTTTTAACCTCGCTAATTGTAAC
>DPRZ01000080.1 GCA_003538525.1 Neisseriales bacterium | reverse complement strand
AATTTAGCACGCAATAAATCAATCCCCAGCCCTTCACGTGCCGATAGATAAATTTGCGTAAGCTCATTTTGCTGACTAATCCGCGGAGTTTCACCACTTAAATCAATTTTATTATGAATAAATAATTTAGGCAAGGCTTCGGGTAACTGAACTAAAATCTGTTGATCTGCAGCGCTCATCCCAACATTATCATCAATCAATACCATGCATAAATCCGCACTGGCTACCGCATGTAAGGCGCGCTCAATCCCAATTTTTTCAACCACATCATCAGTTTCACGAATCCCCGCGGTATCAATAATATTAAACGGTACCCCATCAATAATAATTTTCTGGCGCACCACATCGCGGGTAGTTCCAGCAATGGCGGTGACAATGGCAATTTCTTCATTGGCGAGTGCATTTAACAAACTCGATTTACCGACATTTGGGCGCCCAACAATCACGATATTCGCCCCATTGTTTAAAATCACCCCTTGCTTAGTTGAACCCAACAATTGATGAATTTCTTGCTGCAAAAGCTCCAGCTTGGATTTAATTTTAGCATTGGCAATAAATTCAATGTCTTCCTCGGGAAAATCTAACGTGGCTTCTACAAACATGCGTAAATGAATTAGCTGTTGATTAATCTGTTGAACTTGCCCAGAAAACTCACCTTTCAAAGATTTTAACGCACCTTTGGCACTGGCTTCACTCTCGGCATGAATTAAATCCGCGATGCTTTCCGCCTGTACCAAATCAAGCTTGCCATTCAAATAAGCACGCTTGGTAAACTCACCTGCTTCAGCCATTCGACAGCCAAGTTCTAAACAGCGTTTCAAAAGCATATTTAAAACCACTGGACTGCCGTGTCCCTGAATTTCAAGCACATCTTCACCAGTAAAGGATTTTGGTCCACGAAAAAATAGCACCAAACCCGAATCAAGGATTTCATTTGCCGCGGCGTAAAAATCAACATAGTACGCCAAACGCGGTTTTAATTCGTCTTTATGTGTCAAACCCGCAATCACGGCTGATAGATTAGCGCCAGAAACGCGAATTACACCAACGCCAGCATAACCAGCACCACTGGCAATTGCAACAATATTATCGGCTAAATATTCTGTAGTTACTTTCATTAAAATGTATATCCTGTTTTGAGTTCGTCACCACTAATTTGGCATAAATAATACCATAGCGCAGGCATATTGCTATAGCGCCGAATAATCGCACGCATTTTGGTAATAATTAAAGGCTTAAACAATTGTTGAGTTGCGCTTTGAATGAGTAAACAGCATAACGTATAATATTCAACTTCACGGTAAAATTCATCGATTGGTTTCTCTTTACTAAAGATAAAGCCACGCTGTTGTGACCAAATTGGTACTAACTGCTCTAAAACCTCATCTTCATGCGCAGAATTTACAATTAATTGCGCACTGGTTCCAAGTAATTGCCAATAGGCTTGATTGTCTTGAACACCACTCTCGAATTTACTAATTTGAGCGGCTAAATGCTTAATTTCAGTGCTAATTTTACTAATTTCCAATGGCAGCAAATTCAAATTTGCAATGAAATCTAAGAGCTGCACAATTTGTGGACTAGTTTCATTACAACTAGGACTCGATAGTATAAAAGAATCAATTTGCGACGAATTATTTTCGGATAACATCTTAAGCGTCTCTTTTCACAGATTTAAATAGATTAAATAAAACTCGATTTTAACACATTCTAAGCACTAAAACAGCGTGATTGAATTTAAACTGCGCTCTAATTTCATGGTATAATCGATTCCTTTATGTATATTAGTACACTTGGATTTGACAATCAATGACACCAAAAAAGAAAATTTGTTTAGTGGTTTTGGCCGCATTAGACTTAATTAGCCTGAGTTATGCTGATTCGTCTTTGTCATATCTAAGCAGTACTCAAACCGAGGTTGTGCCGCAAGTTTGTGGTTATACTGACCCACAATGGTATCAAAAATCTGGACCAGATTCAGTTAGCCTTGCTAAAGTTGAATCACAAACCCTGTTCTTACAAGCTGACAATATAAACGGGCAAATGAAAGGCACGCACATCGCAGATGGCAATGTCTTAGCCTACAAAGAAAGCCAAACAATGGTTTCCGATTGGGCAATTTACGATCAACCGAACGATCGAGTTACCCTTGGTGATCATTTAGTTTTAACCCGCCAATTTGATGCAATCCAAGGCAAATGGGCCGATTATTACCTTGATTTAAATAAAGGTACTTTTACCCAAGCAACCATGTACTATAATAAAGATAATATCTCTGCCACGGGTTCACAAATTGATGTGCTGGATAAAACGCACATGAATGTACAAAATAGCACGTTTACCAGCTGCAATCCAATTGACCCAGCTTGGTATATTAAATCTGATCAAATGAAGTTTGATTATCAAGACTCGCAAGGTAGCGCACGCAACCCAGTGATGTATTTTGAATCGGTGCCGATTTTCGCAGCGCCATACATGACATTCCCATTGGGACAACGCCGCTCGGGATTTCTCACACCTAATTTTGGTGGCAGCAGCACCGCAGGAACCATGTTTTCCGAACCATACTACTGGAACATGGCGCCAAATTATGATATGACAATAACTCCAGAATTCTGGACCCAACAAGGCTTAATGGTTACCGATAAATTTCGTTACATGAGCGAATCAAACGTGGGTAGCATTTATACTGAGCAGCTCGCCATTAATACAGGTGCTCCAGAAATTGACACCCCAAACTATCGTTGGTATTGGAGCCTGAATGACCTCTATTCACCAATGAAATATTTAACCATGGGCTATAATTACAATCAAGTCTCGGACGGTAATTACTTCAATGACTTTGGTAATTTTTATTCGGTTACCGATAATGTTAACTTAGACCAATCGATTTTTGTTAACTATAAACCAACATGGGGTTTAGCTAGTGTCAAATTACAAAACTACCAAACCTTATTTCCTTATGGTACAGCTCAAACGGTTTCTATTTATAGTCAATACCCACAAATAAATTTCAATGTAAACCCACAGGATATTGGTGGCGGATTTAAAGGCGCTTTAACCAGCCAATACACCGACTTCTATAGCCCAAGCATGCAAAGCGGCCAACGCGAGGTGTTTTATCCAAGTATCACTTATCCAATGCAATCGGCATGGGGCTACGTGAAACCCAAAGTTGGCTATAATGTAACTGAATATCAGCTTGGACTTAACCCTGGTTATCCAGCTAGTAATGGCTCACAGCAAATAGCGTTACCAATCACCTCGGTAGATAGTGGTTTATACTTTGATCGCCCATTGAGCTCAAGTATGGGTAGCGCATATACTCAAACTTTTGAACCGCGGTTGTATTATTTATATATACCACAGCAAGATCAATCGCAAATACCATTATTTGATACTGCTACTGCAACCTATAATTATGCACAACTATTTAATGAAAATCGTTTTTCGGGGTTCGATCGAATTAATTCGGCCAACGATATTACCATTGGTGGAACTACGCGCTTTATCAACGACACCACGGGTGCTGAATTAATGAATTTAAGCTTAGGCTATCGCTATTTTATTACACCAGAAAATGACTTCCTGTATGGGAATCAGACTCAAGACGCACAATTATTTTTACCATCACCGAATTTAATTACCGAATTAAATAATAACTGGAGTAAGACCATTTCGACAACGGCAAGCTTTCAATATGACACAACTTACTCAGTTATTGATGCTTATACCGCAAATATAAAATGGAATCCAGATGATGGCAAAGTAATTAATCTCGGTTTTAACTACCAATACGATTTACCACTCTTATTTTATGCATATACACCAGGACAAGCCTTTACCCCGACCAGCTATGAAAATCAATATGCAATCACCGTGTCGGAACAATGGCCAATTTACGAAAATAAAATTTATGCAATTAGCAGTGCCAATTATGATTTCACCCGCCAAATGCTGCTAAATGTGGTTGGTGGTGCTCAATATAACGGTGGATGCTATACTATCAGTGCCGTATATCAACAGTATATTTTCAACTACAACCAAACTCAAAGCACTTGGATGCTCAACTTCAACTTTAAAGGTATTGGTGACATAGGTTCAGGCGACCCAACCACGGCGTTAGGTATGAACGTTCCTGGCTATATGCCAATGAATCAAATTCAGTCCAATCAAACACAATGAAAGTGAAAACCATGTACAAAATATTATTAAGTCTAATTCTCAATGGATTAATTTTTGCAGCAATCGCGGATAATCCAAGCGGTTTAAATGAGTCCGCAGCCAGCACACCACCACAAGTTCAAGCGCTAGAAAACTCACCGACACCACGCTTAAATCCAAATTCGGCAACAACTAAAACAGTTAACAAAATTGTCGCTTATGTAAACAAACGAATTATCACCCAAAATGAAGTAAGCAAACAAATCGTTCAAGCGCGGAATAATTTACAACAACGTGGGATTGCCAATGCAGATACAACCGATTTGCGGGCAAAGGTTCTCGATCAACTTATCATGCAACAAATTCAACTTGACTTAGCCGCACGAGGAGGAATTAAAACTAGTGATGCAGAGGTCACAGATGCAATAACCAGCATTGAAAAAGGTCAAAGCCTTAGTGATAGCCAATTTAGAGCTAAGCTTACCAGCCAAGGCGTTACATTTGATGACTTTCGTCAACAAATTAGCGATCAAATAACCATCGAAAAACTTAAACAACGTGAGGTGGATGGACGTGTGGTCGTTAATGATGATGAGGTTACGCGAATTTTAAATAGTGCTAGTTATAAAAATCGGATTGATTATCGCTTAGCCGATATTGTAGTAAATATCCCAGAGCAGGCTACCCTTGAAGTAACCTCACAAAAACAAGCTTTAGCCGACCAAATTTATACTCAGCTTAAACAAGGTGCGTCTTTTGACCAACTAGTTTTGAAATACTCCAATGGGCCAAACGTATTAAATGGCGGAGATTTAGGCTGGAAGAGTAACACCTCATTACCGCCAATAATTTTGAATCAAATTAGTAATTTGCCAGTTGGCGGAATTGCTCCGGTAGTAAAATTCCCAGGTGGTTTCTTTATTTTCAAAGTCAATGCCATCAAACAACATGGTACGCCACAAATCGTGCGTCAATATCATGTACGCCATATTTTAATCAAGGTTAATGAATTAACCAGTGATGATGAAGCCCATCAAAAAATTCAAAATATTTACAATCAATTAGCCAAAGATTCGTCTAACCAAGCGCTGGAAAGTAAAGAATTTACCGACTTAGCCAAACAATACTCGGATGACACCAGTAGTCTTAAAGGTGGCGATATTGGATGGGTTAATAAAGGTGATACGGTGCCGCAATTTGAGCAACAAATGATGAGTAATCCAGTTGGCAAAATTAGTCAACCATTTAAATCACCATTTGGTTGGCATATTTTAGAGGTGTTAGAAACTCGCGATAGCAATCTAGCTAATGATAGAGAAAAAGCCGAAATTCGCCAAGAACTACGTGAAACCAAAGCCCAAATCTTATATACCGAATGGATGCGCAATTTACGCGATATGGCATATGTAAAAATTAATGATGATTAATTAAATGTTCATTTTATCAAGGAGTGAGTAAAATTTTCCTCACTTTAATCTTTAGTTAAATGGATAATTAATTTGCGCATTGATAATAAGCAACATTTTTTGTTGTTAGCTTTAATTGGGCTAACCAACGGTATGATTCCACTCTTGATTGGTTCAACGCTATTTATCTGGTTAAAAGAAAATGGCGTTAACTTACAGAATATCGGTCTATATAGTCTGGCTAATTTACCCTTTGCATTTTCTTTTGCCATTTCAGCCAGTCTAGAATATCTTTCTTACAAAAAATACTTTAGCTATAAAGTTGTACTTATTTTAAGCTTAATTTGCAGTGCTATGGCGATCTATTGCATTCCAGCAGTGATTAGTCAGCCACAAAAGCTATTTATACTGTGCTGTGCTTTAAGTATTTCTGCAACAATCGTCAGAGTGATTTTGCTAGCTTTACAAAAAATTCTGTTTAGTGAGCAAAAGCTTTTAGTCGTAATTAATATTTCAACGATTAGCTTTAAGGTTGGGCTTTTAGTTGGTGGCAGTTGTGCTTTATTCTTATCACAGTATTTTCCTTGGGGACAACTCTACCATTATTTTGCAATGCTGATCGTTGGCTTTAGCCTAATTATTTTGTGCTTTCCAAACCAAAGTTTCAATCTTGGCAATAACATAGATATGCCACGATTGTCATTTAAGCAGCGCTTAACTACTCCATTTACAAATCTCTGGCAGATGCCCCAAATTGGCTTAATTTTATTGCTAATGTTTTTTTACCGTGCGCCAGATAATCTAATTACCCACTATTTTGATTTATTTTATTTACATTTTGGACTAAGTAAAACCAATGTGGCTTTTGGTTATAAGCTCTATGGCATGATCACCGCATCGCTGGGTGGAGTTCTTTGCATAAAACTAATTAAACACCGTGACTATATTAGCAATCTCAATCTAGCACTCGGGCTGCACCTGCTTTCTTATGGCTTAGTCTATTGGTTTAGCCAAGTGCAAGCACCGCTATGGGCATTTTATTTATGCGTAACCAGCGAAGAATTTAGTCGCGGCATGACGATGATTATGTTTTGGTCATTTCAAACCCAAATTTGCAAACGCCAACATGTCCTAATTCAATTAGCCGTCTTAACCGCCATTGATAGCCTAAGCTATAGCTTACTCAGCACCTTAGGAGGTGGATTAATTCAGCACTTAGGTTATGCCAACTTTATTTTAATCGTAATAGGCTGCTTCATTCCTGCATTTATTCTACTTAAACTCTTAAAAACCACACCCTTAATCGATAAATTAGCCAGATAGAGCAGAGTTAAACTGTTAACTGTGTTATAATGTACGCTATTTTAAGCTGCATAAATTATGTGCAGAATTTTTTAGAGAAACTCAATGGCAAAAAACTTACGCAATATAGCAATCATCGCTCACGTGGATCATGGTAAAACAACCCTAGTTGACAAATTATTACATCAAGCAGGAACTTTTTCTGCACATCAACACATCGCCGAACGCGTGATGGACAGTAATGACATCGAAAAAGAACGCGGAATTACAATTTTCGCTAAAAATGCATCTTTAATCTATAAAGGCACTAAAATTAACATCGTTGATACACCAGGACATGCCGATTTCGGTGGTGAAGTTGAACGAGTTTTAGGTATGGTTGATGGTGTTTTATTACTAGTTGATGCGGTTGAAGGTCCAATGCCACAAACTCGCTTTGTAACTCGTAAGGCTTTAGCTTTAGGTTTAAAACCAATCGTGGTAATTAATAAAATTGACCGTGATGGTGCACGCCCTGAATGGGTTGTTGATCAAACTTTTGATTTATTCGATAAATTAGGTGCAACTGAAGAACAACTAGATTTCCCAGTTGTGTATGCATCGGCATTAAATGGTTTTGCTAGCTTAGATGCTAACGAACGCCCTGAAACAATGGAAGCGATGTTTGAAACTATTTTATCTCATGTAAGCGCTCCTGACGACGATGTCGATGGTTCATTACAATTACAAATCTCAGCCTTAGACTACAGCACTTTCGTTGGTCGCATTGGGATTGGACGGATTCGTCAAGGTAAAATTAAAGCTGGGCAACAAGTAATTGTGGCAACAGGTGTTGATGGTGAACGCAAAACCGCTAAAATCAATCAAATCCAAATCTTTAGTGGACTAGATAAAGCCTTAGTTGATGAAGCTTCGGCAGGTGATATTGTCTTAATTAATGGAATTAGCGAATTAAGCATTGGGGTTACCATTTGTGATGTAATTAACCCGACTCCATTACCAATGTTAATCATTGATGAACCAACTTTAAGCATGAATTTACAAGTAAATACCTCGCCTTTAGCTGGAACCGAAGGTAAATTTGTAACTAGTCGCCAAATTCGTGATCGTTTAAATAAAGAATTATTAACCAACGTCGCGCTTAAAGTTGAAGACACTGAAGAAGCCGATGTGTTTTTATTATCAGGTCGTGGTGAGTTACATTTAACTATTTTAGTTGAAAACATGCGCCGTGAAGGCTTTGAATTAGCCGTGGCTAAACCTCACGTGGTAATGAAAATGATCGATGGAGTTAAATGCGAGCCTTACGAAGCTTTAACCATTGATTTAGAAGATGAACATCAAGGCGCGGTAATGGAAGAACTTGGTCGCCGTAAAGGTGAACTTAGCGATATGGTGTCAGACGGTAAAGGACGCACACGTCTTGAATACCGTATTCCAGCACGTGGTTTAATCGGTTTCCAAGGTGAATTCTTAACCTTAACCCGTGGTTCTGGTTTAATGGCACATTTATTTGATGATTACGGTCCAGTTAAAGCTGATCTACCAGGTCGTCGTAACGGAGTATTAATTTCTCAAGAAGCTGGTGCAGCCGTTGCTTATGCCTTATGGAAACTGGAAGACCGTGGACGGATGTTTGTTAGCCCAGGTGAAAAACTTTATGCTGGAATGATTATTGGTGTGCATAGTCGTGATAATGACTTAAATGTTAATCCAATCAAAGGTAAACAATTAACTAACGTGCGTTCATCAGGAACTGATGAAGCAGTACGCTTAACGCCACCAATTGCCCTAACTCTTGAAAGTGCAATTGAGTTTATTGATGATGACGAATTGGTTGAAGTTACACCGAAAAGTGTACGGATGCGTAAACGTTATTTAGATGAAACTGAGCGTAAACGTGCAAGTAAAGCCTCAGGTAATTAATATTTAATCTTTGATGGAGAAAATCTATGATTTTACATTTAACCCAAGATAAATTAGACTGGCAAGAAATTAATCATCATGAAGAGTTTGCTCGCTTAGAAAGCGTTATGGCAGTCCATCAAGCCGAAGTTTTCTATTATAAAAATGATGAAATCACGGTGCGTTCAACAATTAAAATTATTGAGCACAGCGATCGCAGTAATAATTTTGAAGTTTTAACTAACAGTTATGCTCATGTGCATCCAGAATTAGTACGCATGGAGTTTGCTGACGGTAAAAAACTTGGTGAATTTGGAACTTTGGAAGAAGCTAAGTTTGCGGCGCAAACTCATTTCAACCACCATCATCATATTAAATATAGTCACCCACATTAAAAAAGAGCCGCAAGGCTCTTTTTTATTTTAACACTAATCTACTTTATCCAATTCAACTTACGTTGTGAGTAAAATAAGCCATAACATAAAATATACGCATAACCAAATACTGGTACCCAATACGAGTCAACAATATTCCCAATATCGGCAATATAGCCTTGGACTAACGGTAATAAAGCACCGCCTAAGATCATCATCACCAATAAAGATGAACCCTGTTCTTTATATTTGCCCAAATTTGCAATTCCCAAATCAAAGATGTTTGGCCACATTACTGAATTAAAGATACCAATCGACAAAATAGCCCACGCTGCAAACATCGTATTTGCCATCATCATCGCGACAATTAAATTCGCAATATTAACTAATGAGAATAAAACTAAATTCATCCGCGCACTTGATTTACAAGCTAACAGCAAAATAATTGCTAATGCTTGGAACGCCACATAATAAACTAATTTTAATTCAACATTACCAATTGAGTACACTAAGAACGCAGTTAAGGCAATACTAATTAACACCATTAAGATTAATTTTTTAAGCGCTTTAGAATCACTTAAAGCCACAGAACCTAAGAAGCGCCCAATCATTGCACCACCCCAATAGAAGGCCAATAATTTACCTGCCACAGATTCCTGTAAATTAACCGTCAAAGGATCGCTTAAAAAAGACACCAAATTAGTTCCAATAGTAACTTCAGAACCAACGTAGAAGAAAATTGCCAACATCCCGAAAATCAGATTTAAGTGATTTAGCGCAAATAGTTTACCACTTGAATCATGTACCGTAATATCGTCTTCTTTGATTTTTAAAAACTTCCAAATCATAAAAGCGAGTAAAACGAAGAATAAAGTTAGAAAAATATATGGATATTTTAAATTAGCTGGATTTTCTTTAACTTGCAATAGTTCATAAAACACCAGAACCCCAATTAATGGCGCAACGGCGGTAGCTAGAGAATTAAACCCACCAGCTAAATTTAAACGACTCGCACCAGTTTCAGGATTACCCGTGATTAAGACTAATGGATTAGCCGCAATTTGTAAAAAAGTAAACCCAAAACCAATCGTAAATAAGCCAGTTAGAAAAATCCCATAGCTTTTAAACGTTGCAGCAGGAATAAAAATTAAACATCCCAAAGCAGATAAACCCAACCCTAACAAAATCAGGCCTTTAAAACCTAAATTTTCAAAAAACTTAATTCCAAATTTAGCCGCAAAAACATAAACCAAAGAACCAATAAAGTACGCTGTAAAAAAAGCAAAAGCAACTAAGTTGGCTTGAAAATGTGAAATTGAGAACAATCCTTTTAGAATCGGTGTCAATAAATCATTTAAGCAAGTAACAAAGCCCCAACCAAAGAATAAGCAATATAGCACGATAAAGTTAATATTACTACTGTGTTTTTTCATAAAAAATCCCCTACTAAAAAGTAGAGGTATTTTATCATAATTTAAAGCCAAATGTAATACTGTTACAATATTTTATTTACTCACCAGTAAATAAACCCTTTAGCGTGTCAAAAAACGACTTACTTTTGGGATTGTGTGAATCACTTCCTCCACTATCATCTGCAAACTGACGCAGTACATTCTTTTGAGACTCGGTAAGTTTAACTGGAGTTTCTACGAATATATGGCAATACAAGTCACCGTTAGTTATACCACGGAGCGCCTTAATGCCTTTTTCACGAACACGCAGAATCTGATTAGTTTGTGTGCCCTCTGGTACCTTTAAGCTAACCTTTTTACCATCAATCGTCGGTACCGAAACTTCACCACCTAATGCTGCAGTTATAAAATTAATTGGCACTTCACAATGTAAGTCTTTACCTTTACGGGTAAAAACTTTATGTTGCTTAACCGCGACATGAACAAATAAATCACCATTTGGACCATTATTTAATCCAGCTTCACCCTCACCAGTTAAACGCAAGGTGCTGCCATTATCAATTCCAGCTGGAATAGTAACTTTAACTTTGCGATTTTCACGTACCAAGCCATTACCACGACAAACGTTACAAGGATTTTTAACAGTTTTACCACGACCATGACAATCGGGACAAGGTTGCTGAACCGAGAAGAATCCTTGTGCATAGCGCACTTGTCCAGCACCATTACAGGTGGTACAAGTTGTAACATCTTGCGGATTCTTAGCGCCTTTACCATTACAACTTGAACATTTTTCGGTACGTGGAAATTTAACTTCTTTTTCACAACCAAAGGCTGACTCTTCCAAACTAATTTCTACCGTGCACTCCAAATCACCGCCACGCATTGGCGCATCATGACGTTGCTGTCCACCACGACGCCCACCGCCACCAAAGATGTCACCAAA